>PNOB01000075.1 GCA_013824585.1 Desulfobacterium sp.
GTTCAGCAAAATGATATCCTCCTGGTCTGAAGTGCGTTCTGAAATTGGAGAGATATTGCTGAAACATGAGGGACTCAACCGGAACAAATACAGAACATCTACCTTGATTCCTCTGATCGAAGGCATGGATACCCTTTCCCGATCCACAGCATCCGCACCTTTGCTTTTTCCGGGTTTTGAAAAGTTCACAACCGAATCCATTCAGGGAGCTGTGAAAAAAGGCCATGTTTTCCCTGAGCATGATTTTTTTCATCTCTGCTCTGACTTGCAGGATATCCAAAACCAACTGGATATTATCCACAACGAAAAACTGATCCAACTGAAAATCGATTTTTTTCATTATGTCCGGAAAGAGAGTGCAAAACGGAAAAAACAGAAAAATTTCCGATCGTTTGATGACCTTCTGCTGGACTGCTATCAGGCTCTTGAAACAAAAAGCAGCACCGGGGATCTGATTGTTTCCCTGAGAAATCGTTATGCAGCAGCCCTGATTGATGAATTTCAGGATACAGATCCGGTCCAGTATACCATATTTCAAAGGATTTTCGGGGATCCATCCCAATCCATCCTGTTTCTCATTGGCGATCCAAAACAGGCGATTTACAGTTTCCGTGGAGCGGATATCTTTGCGTACATGAAAGCAGCCGCCGGGATTGAAAACCAATATACCCTGAATACAAACTGGAGATCCAGGGAAAAACTGGTACAAGCGGTCAACACCATATTTGATAACGTAAAAACACCCTTTGTTTATAACGATATTCAATACCAGAAAGTGGATGCCGCACCTGTCCATGCGGAAAAAGAGGATTCTGTCCAGATCCATGGTCAGAAAACCGCACCGTTTCATTTATGGATTCTGGAATCTGCAGATGGAAAACCAATTACAAAAAACACCGCATATCAGCTTATCCCGGATGCTGTGGCAGGAGAGATTTCCAGATTGTTGAATGATGTATCAGAACCAGATTCCATCCGGGGGAAAAAAATCACGGCAGGCGATATTGCTGTTCTGGTCCGGAAAAACAGGGAAGCCGCACTGGTTCAGAAAGCTCTCGCAAGATTAAGGATTCCCAGCGTCATCTTCAGCAGTGATTCGATTTTCGACAGCTTTGAAGCATTTGAATTGGAGCGGATTCTGGCGGCCATTGTTTCACCAGGCCGGGAAGAAAAAATCAGATCCGCGTTAACCACAGAAATGCTGGGTTATCAGGCAAAAGACCTGATTGAACTCTTCCAGTCGGAAAAATTGTATGAAGAACGTTTTTCATCCTTTATGGAGTATCATCTGCTCTGGGAAAAACAGGGTTTTCTCAGAATGTTTACGCAGCTCTGCCGGATCGAAAAGATACAGGAACGGGTGATGCAATATCGCGATGGTGAACGCCGCTATACCAATATCCGCCATTTGACGGAACTGATTCATCAGGCAGGCATTCTTGACAAAAAGGGGATGAACGAGCTCCTTGCCTGGTTTCAGAAACAGAAAGAATCGGGTCATGATCAGCTTGATGAACACCAGCTTCGCCTGGAAAGTGATGAAAACGCAGTCAAGCTGATCACCATCCACAAAAGCAAGGGGCTGGAGTATCCGGTTGTTTTCTGTCCATTCACCTGGGAAAGCTCAAAAATAAAAAATTCAGCTGAAATGATCTCTTTCCATGATGCGGAAAGCCAGATGAAACTGACACTGGACTTTGGTTCAGAAAAACAGAGTGATCATCTCAGCCGTGCGGAAAAAGAGAACCTCTCTGAAAATCTTCGCCTGCTGTACGTGGCTCTGACAAGAGCAAAAGATATCTGCTATCTGGTATGGGGACGGTTTGCCAATGCAGAATCATCTGCACCCGGCTATCTGTTTCACTTTGCGGAAACAGATGATGAATCAGCCTTGACCAGAAATTTTAAAACAGTTGACGATCAGGCTTTATTGTCCGAACTGGATCAACGATTAAAAATCTCCGACTCCGTCTTGCAGATAAGCAAAATGTCTACCGGCCCTGGTATACCCTATTCGCCGCCGGAAACCGGTAACCAGCAACTGCAATGCAGATCCTTCACAGCCAGAATCCGGAACAGCCGGAAGTTTACAAGTTTTTCTTCCTTGATCCATTCCTATCATGAAGAGATGAATCTATCCGGATATCTGCAAAAAGGGGAGGATGATTTTCCAATTTCAATTTCACCTGAAGCTCCGCCAACTAAGGACCGGTTTGACGATATCCATCTTTTTCCAAGAGGAGCTGTGCCTGGAACCTGCCTGCATGAGATGCTGGAGCATCTTGATTTTTCAGATCCAGACCCGGCAAGCGTCCAGGCACTGATTCAGGAAAAACTTGTTTTATATGGATTTCATCCGGACTGGACAAAAAGCCTGTATGCGATGATTGTCCGTCTGCTGAATACGCCTCTGGATAAGGATTATCCGGAATTAACCCTTTCCCGGCTGCGGCCTAAAGATCGGATCAATGAACTGGCGTTCTGCTTTCCAATTCAAGCTGTGACGGCAAAAAAAATGGAAGATGTTTTTCAAAACCATCCTGGCCCCTGTATTTCAAAAGAGTTTACCGACCGTATCGGCAAGCTCGAATTCGGAAGAATCGATGGTTTCATGAAAGGGTTTATGGATCTGGTATTTCAATATGAGGAACGTTTTTACATTGTGGACTGGAAATCAAATCATCTGGGGAACCAGGATGAAGATTATTCTTCTGCTGCACTTCAGGACATCATGGAAAAAGATCTGTATCTTCTGCAATACCATATCTATACAGTAGCATTGGACCGTTACCTGAAGCAGCGGCTGCCCGGCTATACCTATGAAAAAAATTTCGGAGGGGTATTTTATCTTTTTTTGCGGGGCTTTGGATCTCCTGAAAACAAACACAATGGAATTTTTAAAGATGTGCCCTCCAAAAAACGGATTGAAGAACTGTCTGTGCTGCTCACGGATTCAGGAAAAAAGGGATGATGAATAACAAGGCATTACGGGAATTACTGATCCAGAAAGAGATCTTCAGTTATCTGGACCTTTCTTTTGCCGATTTCATGCAAAAACTGGATGGCCGGCCGGATGATTTCTCCATTTTTTTGGCAGCAGCGGCAGCAAGCAGTGTGAACAGACAAGGTCATGTATGTCTTGAACTCTCGCAGGTTGCCGGTCAGCCGGTTTTATCCGGGACAGAATTATCCTATCCGGATCTTCATGTCTGGACTCAGGCTATCAGGACAAGCCCGGCTGTCGGCAGTCCTGGCGATTTTAAACCGCTCATTTTTGACGGAACCTCCAAACTGTACCTGCATCGGTATTCCGTGTACCAATCCCGGCTGGCTTGCTTTATCCGATCCCGGATTTTTTCTACTGAGCCGGTTTTAATTTCCAGCCTGAAAAAGAATCTGGATCTGCTTTTTGATTCCAATCAGACCCATATGGAAATTGATTGGCAGAAAATTGCCTGCATCCTGTCCATTATGAATCGATTCACGGTCATTTCCGGAGGACCGGGAACCGGAAAAACCACTACCATCGTAAAGATCATGGCTCTTTTACTGGAAATGAACCTGGAAAAATCCCTTAGGATAGCCCTTGCCGCTCCCACAGGAAAAGCCGCCGCAAGGCTTCAGGACGCCATCCGGGAAGCCAAAGACCGGTTACCCTTTGGGGATGATCTGAAATCCAGGATTCCATCAACAGCCACAACCATTCACAGACTGCTGGGGACAATTCCCGGTTCTCCCTATTTCCGGCATAATGAGAACAACCATCTGGATGTGGATATGGTGATCATTGATGAATCCTCAATGGTTGATCTTGCGCTTCTCTCCAAACTCACACAGGCATTGCCCGATCATGCCCGGCTCATACTGGTGGGGGATAAGGATCAACTTGCATCTGTCGAGGCAGGTTCCGTGTTTGGAGACATCTGTGATATCTGCCGGATCAACTCGTTTTCCGAACCTCTTTCCCAGGTGATCTTTCAGACAACAGTCGCTCGGATTGACAATCCGGATTTCATAGATGAAGATTCCAGAATTCAGGATTGCATGGTACAGCTTTTGAAAAACTACCGGTTTGGAAAAAACAGCGGGATACAGAAAGTCAGTGAGGCGATTCATTCCGGAGATGGCAGGCTTGCCATGACAACCATGGAAGACCCGGATCATAAAGATATTACCTGGATAAAAGTGCCGGAGCAGAGACAACTTCAGGCTGGATTAACGACTCCGGTAATCCAGGGTTTTCACGAATATCTGTCTGCAAACAACCCCGCCGATGCCCTGCACGCTTTTGGAAAATTCCAGATCCTTTGTGCATTACGAGAAGGCCCCTATGGGGTGCAGATAATCAACCGCCTGATCGAAGAGATCCTGATGTCTGCCAATCTGATCCGGAAAACAGAGGGTCTGTGGTATCATGGCAGACCCATCATGATCACCCGGAACGACTATCATTTGAATCTGTTTAACGGAGATGTGGGGATATCATTAAACGATTCAAAGGATCAGGAACTTCGAATCTTTTTTCCGGATGAGGAAACCGGATTTCGAGCCATTCACCCCTCAAGAATCGGCGAGCACGAGACTGTCTTTGCCATGACTGTCCATAAGAGCCAGGGATCTGAATTTGACAACATTCTGCTTCTGCTGCCGGATCGTGAATCTCCGATCTTGACCCGGGAGCTGATCTACACCGCCATTACAAGAGCCCGGGAACAGGTAGTCATCTGGGGAGATGAGTCTGTTTTTCAGCTTGCAGCTCAAAAAAGAGTGACCCGGATTTCAGGGTTGAAGGATGCGCTACTATCGGATCATTCATAGATGGTAATCCATCCTGTCAATCATTCTCCTGAATCCTTCACGGATCGAAAGGGGTTTGTATCCAAGAGCAAAAGCTTTGCTGCTTTCCAGAGAAACATCCAGAGGCCGAAGAGCGTTCATGGGCATCTGCTTCTGGGAAATTGGATCAAGCAGGGAAGGGGAGACCTTCAGAATCTGTTGAAGGGCAACCCCCATGTCATAGCGTGAAACAGATTGGTGGCCACCTAGATGGATCAAGGTTTCTTTGTGATCAAATGACAATAAAATTCCTTCTGCTGCACTTTCCGAGTCTACTGGCGTCCGTATTTCATCATAAAAAAGCGAAAGCTTTTTGTCCTGTATCAGAGACCGAACCATTTCAACTCCAAAGTTTTGACCGGCATTTCCTGAATATCCATAAAGCAAAGGCAACCTGCAAATCATGCTTTCCGGATAGTTTAGCCGGATTTTTTCTTCTGCTTCTGCTTTATGTTCGCCGTACCGATTGACAGGATTGACATGGCTGGTTTCAGAATAAGGAGGCGTCATTCCGTCAAAAACCAGATCCGTAGAGATAAAAACAAATGGGATGGACAGGTCAGAAGACAGGCCGGCCCACTGGGAAGGGGCTCTAACATTGACGGCACGGGATTCCTCCGGGTGAAGCTCACAATAATTGGGCTGAGAAGCGGCAGCAGCATAAAAAACTGCATCCGGCCGGACTTCATGGAACATTTTTTTTACATCCTGAAAACGGGTAAGGTCTGTTTTCAAGACTTGTATCCCTGGAATTTTGACAGGATGAGTATGGCATAATCCGATAACCTCCCAGCGTTTCATTGCTTTCCGGCATAAACTCCATCCGAGAAAACCACTGGCGCCTGTGATCAATACTTTTTTCATCAATCAACTGTTTTTTTTTCCAGAAGAGTTCGAATTTTTCGGGACAGTAATTTAATATTGAAAGGCTTTTGAACAAAACCATCCTTTTCATCCACGGAACTGATGATTGTCTGGGTTTCGATGTTGTATCCGCTGGCCAGTATAATGGGTAGTTCAGGATTTAATTTTTTGAACTCATGATAGGTTTCAATGCCGCTCATTCCAGGCATGATCATGTCCAGAATTACAAGAGCGATCTGATCCTTATGTTTTTTATATATTTCAAGAGCCTTTTCCCCGCTATCGGCTGTGAATACTGCGTATCCCAATTCCTGAAGGATCTCTTTTCCAATATCCAGAATGGTTTGTTCATTATCGATCAGCAGAAGATTTTCCGAACCATACACATAAACGCTTTCAGTCTCTTTTTGGGATATTGTGTTAATGGGTGAAGCCGGAAGATAAATCGTAAATGTACTTCCTTCACCAACGCGGCTGGAAACTATAATTTTCCCATGATGATTCCGGATAATCCCATAAGTTGAGGCCAGACCGAGCCCGGTTCCTCTTCCCATTTTTTTGGTTGTGAAAAATGGTTCGAATATTTTCTGCATGGTTGTGTGATTCATTCCAATTCCAGTGTCTATTACCGATATCCCTACATACTTCCCTGGCGAAAGGTCAAGATTTTTTGAACGGTCCTGATCCAGTTGGATATTACTGGTCTTCACGCTGAGGGTACCTCCCTCAGGCATGGCGTGAACTGCATTCATGAAAAGGTTGAGCAGTGCCTGTTCAACCTGACCATGGTCTGCTTCGACCATCCAGATATCGTTCTGGTAGTCTTCAACAATGTTGATATCTTCTTTTATACCTGGAACCATTTTCAGGCTGTTCATCATTACGGTATTTATGTTCAGGACTTTAATCTCATATTTACCTCCAAGAGCAAACCCCAGCAACTGCCGGGTTAAATCAGCCCCATTCTGGATGAGATCATCGATTCTCGTCAATTTTTCATAGTTCGGGTGAGAAGGACCGGTTCGAAGTTTCAGTATGGATGTGTATCCCTGGATGCTGGTTAATATATTATTAAAATCATGGGCAATCCCGCCGGCCAGTGTGCCAACAGCCTCCAGCCGTAACGCCTGTTGAAGTTGCAGTTTAAGCTGTTCCTTTTCCTCTTCAGCCTGTATTTTTTCCGTGATATCTCTTACAATTCCCCGAAATCCGATAGGAGTGTTGTGCATATCCCGAATCATGGATGAGGACAGCTCTACAACAACCCGTCTGTCATTTCTGGATTTGATTTCATAATTTACGATCCGGACCGGTTCCCCTGTACGGAAAATTCGATTATAGGTCTGGAACATCTCTTTTGCGGTTTGCTTTGATGAAAATTCACGATAATTCATTCCATGCAATTTCTCAGAAGGGCAACCCAGTATCCGGCACATGGAGTCATTAAAAAAGGTGAAGTTGCCTTGCAGATCGGTTTCAAAATATCCTTCCTCTATTTCATTCAGTATGTTGCAATATTTTTCTTCACTTTTGACAGGCGTCTCTTTTGAACGGGAATGCATCCGGTTTCTCCGAAAAAGTAATCGTTTGATCTGATGTAAAGAATATCTCTGCTTCCAACTATATGAATATCCGTGATTTTATCGAGTAAAACATAACGATATTCATCAATTTCAGCAAGATATTTTTTTACAATATGGCCTGATTTCCTTTTCAGTATGGAAATAAGATTGCAGACAGGAATCCTGGTTTATTTTGATTGATAATTCAGATACACTTGATATATGTGTGCCCCAAAAAGAGCTCAAGACTCCTGGTTCATTTGATCCTGATCTGCATATAAAAGGTCAAAACAAGATGGAAGAAAAATGAAAAAAGCAGATATATTCGGAAACAATCGTAAAGAACGATTAAAAGCAAGTGCCCGTGACCGATCATACTCCTTTGTCATGAATGATGGCATGGTACGCGGCTGCATGGTGAACGCAACTACAATGGTGAAAGAAATGAGAACAAATCACCAACTGGGTATTCTTGAAACACTGGTACTGGGACACTCCTACATTGCCGGAATACTGATTGCCTCCGGACTGAAAGGAAATGACCGGATTAGTCTGCAGATTGACTGTTCCGGACCAATAAAAGGGCTTGTTGTGGAAGCAAATTCATATGGGGAAGTCCGGGGGCATTTGAAGAAGGTTCCCATTCTGATCAATAAACCACTGGATGATTTCAATTTATCCCCTTTTTTTGGCGCAGGCTTTCTTTCCGTGACCAAATATCTGGAAGATGCAAAACAACCCTTTACAGGGCAGGTGGAACTCCAGTACGGAAGTATTGCAAAGGATTTAACCTATTATTATTCACAATCTGAACAGACCCCGTCAGCCATTATCCTGAGCATCCAATTTGATTCAGATGGTGAGGTTGTTGGTGCAGGTGGATTACTGGTACAGGTGATGCCGGGTGCGGATGATCAAACAATCGACGGAATCGAAGGATCGGTCAAGGGCCTGCCCTCATTGGGAGAATATTTTTCAGAAAATAAAAAAATCGAGGACATTATCCATGATGTTTTTAAACATTGTAATCCAAAAATTCTGGCAAACCACAGGGTGGAATTCATGTGCCACTGCAATGAAGACCGAATGAAAAATTACCTGTTGCTCCTTCCGGCCAATGATATTGCAGATCTTTCTGAAAACGGTCCCTTTCCCATGGAACTGATATGTCATCACTGCAACACAAAATATTATTTTTCTCAGCAAGAGCTGAAAGCGATACAGCAGAACCGAAAAAAGATGTAAAAAACGGTTAAATTTCTGAACGGACTCTGGTCAGCCGAACAAAAATGTACCGATTTTCCCATAAGGTTCTTTTTCACAGAATTCAATTCCGACATGCATATCATTGCTGATATTCATAATCATTGCTTTTTTTTTGATTAATGATTTTTCTTCATCATTCAGATTGAAAACAATATGAAGCTGATCCCCGATCTGGAATGCCGGCTGCACATGAGGCTTGAACTTCAGCCCGGCACGAGACAAGTCCAGAACCACGATCTGACCTTTTTCAACCTCTTCTCCATGTAAAAACCGACAATAGATTCCAGGCAATGTGATATCTTTTCTTGAATAGCTGCGCCTCTCCAGGATCGCTTTGAAAAAATGTCCGCATGGGCATTTACAATTGACCTGAACTTTTGATTTTGTTTTTTCAAACGGACTTGCATCGATTGTCTTGACATTTTTACATTTTGGGCAGATAAAAGTTGCCTTGTTGTTTAAAATAAATACCTTATGTAACATTTTAGGATAGCTCTCTTTACAGGTTATGGTTGGCGGATATTAAAATCAGGTTTAACGGAAATAGATCGAACCCGGAAATATCGCTATAACATAATTAATATTACGAAAACAGTAATGGATATACATATGAGATTACATTTGATTTATCGTTTTTTAGTGTAAAAAATCGCCGTTGTCAAAACTTATTTTTAAAAAAATCGAAACAGATTTTTTTGGGGATTTTAATCCATTTGAAACAATGGTATAGCATGCACGGCAAGCAGCCCTTTTTTGATAATCAAAAAAGAAAACATCATTATCTTCACCCCCGGCTTGCTTGACCGGTTCTGCGGAAAGAGAAGATGGAGATATATAATTTCGAAATGAGTGCAGTGTAAAAATAATATGTCAGAGAAAGAAAAAATCACAAAAGCAGCCGGAATTGTCGGTGCTTCAACCCTTCTGAGCCGGATATTCGGTTTTGCCAGGGATATTATTCTGGCAGCTTTATTTGGAGCTGGTCTACATTCTGATGCGTTCATCGCTGCATTCAGGATCCCCAACCTTTTACGGCGGCTCTTTGCTGAAGGCTCTCTGGTTATCGCTTTTATACCTGTTTTCACTCAATATATTGATCAAAAAGAAAATAAGGAAGCATTTGATCTGGCAAGATCTGCCATGATCGTACTTTTTTCCATTCTCCTGGTAATCACCATACTGGGTATTATCTTCAGTCCTTTTATTGTTAAAATGATTGCTTTTGGTTTCAAAGACAGAATAGACCAGTATGAACTGACTGTTTTATTAACACGGATCATGTTCCCATATTCCCTGTTGATCTGTCTGGTCGCGCTCTGTATGGGTATTCTGAATACCCTGGGTCATTTTGCAGCTCCGGCCGTAGCCCCGGTTTTGTTAAATATCGCAATGATTGTATCTGTTCTGCTCGTATCCCTTGTCTCTTCCGACATGACTGTCCGTATCATTGGGCTCTCCTGCGGTGTCATCGTGGGCGGAATTTTACAACTGGCACTTCAAGTTCCCTATCTGATACGAGTCGGTTTTACTTTTTTCAGAAAATCAGTTCTCATTCATCCAGGGTTGAAAAAAATTGGGATACTGATGATGCCTGCTGTCCTGGGTGCAGGTGTTTACCAGATCAATATGCTTATCGGAACATTTCTCGCCTCACTCCTGCCTACAGGGAGCATCTCCTATCTGTATTATGCAGATCGTCTTGTTCAGTTCCCCCTTGGTATCTTTGCTATGGCTGTTGCGACGGCTGTCTTGCCCTCTCTTTCCAGACATGCAGCAAATAAGGATTTGAAGGGTTTGAAAAACACTTTCGCTTATTCACTCAAACTGATTCTTTTCATAATGCTTCCTTCTATTGCCGGCCTGATTGCACTGAGCGAACCCATTATCTCTCTGTTGCTGGAAAGGGGAAAATTTGATCAATATGCCGTACAGATGACATCTCAAGCCCTTTTGTATTATTGCAGCGGTATCTGGGCAACGGCTGCTGTCAGCATAGTTGTCCGGGTATTTTATGCATTGAATGACTCCAAAACCCCTGTGATGGCTGCCGTCATCTCTATTCTTGCAAATATTTTCGCCTCTGTTATTTTTATGGGGCCTATGAAACACGGTGGTCTCGCGCTGGCGACATCTATTGCATCAACGATCAATCTGGTGATACTGATTTACATGCTGCGGAGAAAACTGGGAGCCTTGGGTTGGCGTAATATTCTATTTTCAACAGGAAAATCGTTCATTACATCTATCATAATGGGTTTCATTGTATGGTTGACAGCGATTCATATCATTCCATTGGGGCAGGGGAGTCATACAACCCTTTTTATTTTTTTGCTTATTTGTATGATCGCAGGTCTGTTATCCTATACAGGGCTTTCATTTTTATTCAAAAGTGAAGAGTTGAAATACGTGGCAGCAATTCTACGGAAAGAGCAGATAACCACTTGAGTGTAAAGAAAAAAATTATATTTATCATGGCTGCCAGCGTTTTTTTCGGATTGCTGGCTGCAATCCTGTTCAGTGAGAATGGTTATATTTCTTTGAAAAGGCTTGAAAAAGAAAACCAGGCGCTTATCCAAAAAAATGAAAAAATCAGTGCAGAAAATTTGCAGCTTTACAGAACGGTTAAACGTCTGAGACACGATCCCCAATATATTGAAAGTATAGCCAGACAAGAACTGGGAATGACCGGAAAGGAAGAGATCATCCTTAAATTTGAAAACAAGGAGAAACGATAATATGATTAAACACAATGAATTTTTTACTATTTCCCTTGCAAAGGCCTACTCCTCACAGGGGCATGGTAAGGAAGCACTTGAAATTTATAGATATCTCCTGCAAAGTTCCCCAGATAATCAGGCTTTGAAAGATGCAATATCTGAATTGGAAAATGCTGATCCAAAAGATTCAGACCAGACTCTTCCGGAAAAGTCCGATCTTGACCGCTTGTTTGAAATCTGGATGGAATGGATTGTAAGGTACAAAACATTCATGACCCTCAAACGATTGAAGAGTCAACGAAAGCAAAAATGAAAAGCGCTTTAGGTAAAATTACAAAAGAAGCCTGCATTGTATCCATCATTTCGATAGCCTGTGGTTTGCTGGTGAATCATTTTTCGCCTGCTGGAATTGCTCTTGTGGGTTCCTGGGACACAAAAAAAGGCGTAATCTCCGCAAATGAAAAAAATGACGTGGTTGTGCATGAACGTGAAATCCAGAATGTGGATGCGGTGAAAAAAATATATGATCATGGAATTACATTGTTTCTCGATGCCAGAACTACCGAGCTGTATGGAGAAGGACATATTCATGGTTCGATTTCACTACCCGTCAGGCAGTTTGATGAATTGATTGATACCATATTTGAAAAGTATCCTCCCTCAACACCAATAATTACATATTGTACAGGAAGAGAATGCAGGGACAGTCACGAATTGGCTCAACTCCTCCATGATGCCGGTTATGATAATGTAAAAGTATTCAGCGATGGTTATCCGGCCTGGAAAAAAAAGGAGTATCCCATTGAATAGTATTGGAACCATTTTGATCCATAACCAAAAAATTCAGGTGGTGTTCCGGTTTATCCTCGGAATCACTTTCATGGCTGCTTCATTTCATAAAATCATAGACCCCGGACAGTTTGCTCAAATTATATATGGATATGGACTGTTTCCTGAAAATCTGATCAACCTTATCGCCATTATTGTTCCATTTTTTGAATTATTTTGCGGCTTGCTGCTGATAATGGGCGTCTGGAAAGGGGGGGCATGTTTGGTCATCAATATGATGCTTGTTGGATTTATTGCAGCCATATCCATCAACCTGATCAGAGGGTATGAGTTTGATTGCGGCTGTTTTTCGGGCAGTTCTTCCAGTCAGTTTTTCAATCCGATTACACTTCTTTTCCGGGACATAATTCTTCTTTGCTTTGGATTCACAGTTTTTTTATCCGACATCCAAAAAAAATCCCGGTAATCAAAAGTCAATAACAATAGACCTTTTTCCCTTGACACCCCCTAACCATTTACATATATCAGCAGATGGATATCCATAAAAAATAAAATGAAAAGCTTGACAACAAACCCATGAGCAAAAGCTGTTCCCATGAAGTTTGTTGGAAGGATTGATGGTTTCTTGCAAAAGAAAATTCTTATCGCTGACAATGATTCTGTAACCCGAGGAATGCTAACCCGGTTTCTGCAACCGGGGGCAGACCGGTTTGAAATTCTGAGTGCAAGTGATGAATACCAGACTTTAAACCAGCTCAGACTGAAAGATATCAATCTGCTCATTATTGATCCGCAGATTTCTCACCATGATGAATATTCTTTCCTTACTTTGATCAGTAATGAACACCCGGATCTTTCAATATTTGTGGTGACGGCATTCGGAACACCAGAGATTCAGAAAAAAATTGAGGGTATCAGGAAGTGTCTTTTTTTTGAAAAACCCCTGGAAATGGATGTAATCACTCAAGCCATACTTCAGGAGATTTCTTCTTCCAGCCTTGAGGGTAGAATTACCGGAGTGAATTTCTCTTCCCGGCAGAATCCATCCGAGAAAAAAGCCAAGCCAGAAAGAGAACCGGAACCGGTAAAAACGGCAAACAACACCTCTCCAGGCAGGACAACAGGTAAGACTGCAAAGCCGACTCAAAAAAAACCAAATCAAAAGTCTGCTCAAACCAATGGGCCAAAATACTCAGAACATTATTCGCTTACGGAAAAATTGATCGCTCAGATTGAAAAATTACAGATGCCCGGTATGGTAGTAAATCAGGAAGATCCGGACAGCACTTTGATAACTGACCCGGTAAAACAACCCATTAAACCAGCGGATCCGGTTTTGAAGCTTCTGAAAACCAATCCCAATATTTTAACTTATGGTATCTATGACAATCATGACAATCTGCATGCAACTCCTTTAGAATCGCTTCTCCCTGAAAATTTTAAACCCTCCGTGTACCGAAATCCTTCATTATCACTCATAAACCAGATCAACGGCGTGTCATTCAAATGCCTGATGATTAAAAATATGGATATCCATTACCTGCTGTTCTGGTATCGAAAAAAATGGATACTTCTACTGGTGAATCCTGATTTTCAAGCCTCTCTTCTTTTTGAAAAGCTTTTAAACGGGATTCCAGCTCATGAAAATGATAATGATATGCAGAATTATAGTACCAAACTCATTTTGAGAGATGAAAAAATGGAAAAATTACTTGAAAAACTCAACCAGACACAGGGCATCATGGGATCATATGCATTGAGCATTAAAAAAGGTGTGATTGCAAATCAAATGCCTCCTGTTTTTACCAGCTCAAAACTGCTGACAATCGGCAAGCTGCTGATTAAAATTTATCTTGCTGGAAAAATGAGTATCAAGAAGATGTCTGAAATTTCCTTGTTCTATCAAGAATCCGTCATCACCATCCGTGAAATAGCTGACCAGACTTATGTTGTTGTTTTATATGATCCTTCTATGAGAATGAACCATCTTTCAACATCCTTAAACATGATCATGAGCGATCTCAAACAACTGGCAGGTCAATATGCACCCACGGATCTCCCCAGGATTCAAAATAATATTCCTCAGGAACCTGAACGTAAATTCAAATCTAAACTCGAAATCGAACATCTCCTCGAGGATGCGGTTGAAGAAAATGAATCCGTTATCATTGACCCGGATACCCTGATATCCTCCGGACCAATGGCGGGGGTTCTTCAGGAGATGCAGACAGCGCTTACGAAAGTGATTGGTCCCATTGCCCCGATTCTATTCACCGTTTCACTGAAAGAATGGATTGCAACAGATCATCCTGATTTTTCAACCATTCAGGGTCTTGTGGATATCCTGCGAAAAGAGATTAATGATTCTGAAAAATTCGATACCTATCACAAAAAAATCACTCCCTATATCTGGGTAAATAATTAGATTATGAATGCCCTGAAAGGACAAACTTTGGAAATTGTTCAGGAAGAGTTTGCAAATAAAATTTTACAGATTCAAGGCGTTGGTGGTTTCATTCTGGTCCGGAACAACGGACAGTTGCTGGCTTCAAAAACAGACATGACAACAGACCCTCAGACCCTTGCAGCCATGATGATTTTAAGCAGCCAGGACTGCAAAACACTTCAATCAACCATGGGGTTCAGCCGGTATCATTATCTGATGGTGACTCAGGAAAAAATCGGGAAACTGTAT
>PNOB01000076.1 GCA_013824585.1 Desulfobacterium sp.
AGTTATGGAAAAAAGGTGGGCGATTCAGTGAAAGAAGGTGAAACCGTCGTGATTCTGGAAGCCATGAAAATGGAGAATGCGCTTCTCGCACCTGTATCCGGTGTCATTAAAGCAATCAATTTCAAGAGCGGTGATAATGTAGCCAAAAATAATGTTCTATGTGTAATCGGTTAAACCTGCACCTGTGTTTTTTTAAAGAACAAGACAGATTGTTGTGAAATGAATGAATAGTGTCTATCCGGATGGAAATGATCCGGATAGACATAAATAAAAAATTCCGTTTCGGAAACCCACGATATCCTCTGTACCCCGCACCATGGGCGCGGTCAGAGAAACTGGTTTTTTCCTGGTTCGTTGCTTTTGACGGTTTTTCCAACCGCCAAAAGATGGGGATAAAGCTTTATACTCTGATCGTGGAGTCCAGATTGTCTGTGTCAAACGAAAATTGAATTCAGTCTGATAGTTGTAATTGTTATCCTGATAATGATTCGATGCGCGGTGACACAATATATATTCAATCTTTTTATATGATTTTTTTTATTTCAGTATCGTTGAACAAACGTAAACAAGGAGACAGAGAAATGAAGATCCATGAGTATCAGGCAAAGGAGTTGTTTCGAAAATACAAAATACCTGTACCAGAAGGCGGAGTGGCACATTCAAAAGATGAGGCCTTTGAGATCGCGGAGAGGCTGGCCTCACTTCCGTTGGTTGTGAAAGCACAGATCCATGCTGGCGGTCGAGGCAAGGGAGGTGGCGTAAAACTGGCAAGATCCCTTGATGAAGTGAAAACCATTGCGCATGAGATTATCGGGATGAATCTGGTTACCCACCAAACCGGTCCCGGCGGGCAGAAAGTGAAAAAAGTTCTGGTGGAACAGGGGCTCAACATTGATAAGGAGTTATATCTGAGCATTGTTCCGGACCGGGAAACCGCTACAATTGTAATTATGGCGAGCGAAGCTGGTGGAATGGACATCGAGGCGGTTGCAGAAGAAACACCGGAAAAAATTATCCGGGTTCATGTTGATCCGCTTGCCGGCATCCAGCCGTTTCATTGCAGAAGGACCGCATTCGGATTGAATCTGTCTTCTGCCGTGATGAAAGAGTTCAATAAAATGGTAATGGGTTTATATCGCTTTTTTGTTGACTACGACTGTTCTCTGGTAGAAATCAACCCCCTTGTCATTACAAAAGAGGAAACAATCATTGCGCTGGATGCCAAGGTGAACTTTGACAGCAATGCATTGTTCCGGCATAAGGATATTCTTGCTTATCGGGACCTGGACGAAGAAGATCCGCTAGAAGTTGAGGCATCAAAATTTAACCTGAATTATATCAACATGGATGGCAATGTCGGCAATATGGTAAATGGAGCTGGTCTGGCAATGGCAACCATGGATATCATTAAGCAGGCTGGTGCGGAGCCTGCAAATTTTCTGGATGTTGGCGGCGGAGCAAATGCGGAAATGGTTGAAAATGGATTCAGGATTATTTTAAGTGATAACAAGGTCAAGGGAATCCTGATTAATATTTTCGGGGGAATTTTACGGTGCGATATTCTGGCTCAAGGTGTTGTTCAGGCTGCAAAGAAAATTGGTGTTACGGTTCCCATTGTTATCCGTATGGAGGGAACGAACGTCGAGGAGGGCAGAAGGATTCTTGCAGATTCAGGGCTGAATTTGATTACAGCAGTGGATTTGAAAGATGCAGCAGAGAAGGTTGCTTCCATCGTAAACTAGAAAGAATATTATCATCAATAAATGTGTGTTTGTTCACGTCTATTGATTTTTGAGGGCTGTGAGGAAAAAGAAATGAGTATATTTGTAGATAAAAATACCAGGCTTTTGGTTCAGGGGATTACCGGAAACGAAGGAAAATTTCATACAAAACAGTGTATTGATTATGGTACGAATGTCGTTGCCGGTGTAACTCCCGGAAAAGGCGGGCAGACAATGGATGGGGTGCCTGTTTTTAATTCAGTCATGGACGCGGTTCAGCAGACCCGTGCAAACTGCAGCATGATTTTTGTTCCACCCCCCTTTGCTGCGGATGCAATATTGGAGGCAATTGATGCTGGAATAGAGCTTATTGTCGCCATTACAGAAGGTATCCCGGTAATGGATATGATGAAGGTCAAGAACCTGTTGAAAAATTCCAATTCCCGTTTGATCGGTCCGAACTGCCCGGGCATTATTTCACCGGGTCAGGCCAAGATCGGCATCATGCCGGGCAATATTCACCTTCCAGGCGGGCATGTCGGAGTGGTATCAAGGTCCGGGACACTTACCTATGAGGTTGTTCATCAGCTTACCAAGAAAAATCTTGGGCAGACAACCTGCATTGGAATTGGCGGAGATCCGGTAAATGGAACCAACTTTATTGATTGCCTCAGGGCTTTCGAAGCAGATCCTGCGACCAAAGCCATTGTGATGGTTGGAGAGATTGGGGGAAATTCCGAAGAAGCAGCAGCAGCATTTATTGCAGATCATGTCAGCAAACCGGTTGTGGGCTTTATCGCGGGCCTTACAGCGCCTCCGGGGAGACGTATGGGGCATGCAGGTGCGATCATCAGTGGAAACAGCGGAACAGCACAGGGCAAGATTGCTGTAATGAAAGAAGCGGGCATCCATGTTTGTGAAAATCTTGGAGAGCTTGGTGAGGTTTGTGCGGATAATTTTTAATATTTTTTAGACTCAATGCCGGAAATGAATGGATGAAAAAGCAGAGAAAGGATCCAATCGATGCATGAGATGGGCATTGCAATGCAGATTATTGAAATCGCAACCTCTTCAATACCGGATGAATTGGAAAACGCCAGTATTAAAAAGGTGAATGTAAAGATCGGAAAGCTGTCTGCGGTAGTGCCGGAAAGCCTCCGGTTCTGCTTTGAGATCGCGGCAAAAGACACCTGTTTATCCGGTGCAGAACTGGACATCGAAGAAATCCCTGTCAGAGCCAGGTGTCGTGAATGTTCTAAGGAGTGGACGATTCATGATCCGGATTTTAAGTGTATTGAATGCGGTTCCGGCAGCATTGATATCCTGTCTGGCCGTGAACTGGATATTACCTCTATTGAAGTTCAATAAGCTGAATCAGTCAAATAAACGGTTAAAGAAGGATTGAGATTTTTTTTCGTTTGCGTTATCGGAAGTTGGTGTCTGGGCATTTTCCTGAATGGGGGAAGGTGCAGATTTTTCATTCTGTTCCGAGGTTGCAACGCTGTCTTCAACAATTTTTATTCTTTTTACTCCACCAGAAAGTTTTGTCTCAGGTGAAACATAGCCGATGGCTCCGGCTGTAAGGGAAACATGAGCCATCAGGCTATTTTCATTTCGAAATGAGGCAGGCGGAATACCTCTACCGGAAAAAACCAGCTTTTTCCAGTACCGGTGGTATTGCGCAGGTGTCTTTTGTACATAATGCCGGATAAACAGTTCATGTGTTTTTCCGCTGTCAAGCAGCGCAAAGCTGATTTTCTGGCCATTTGCCCACATTGTTTTTTTTCGCTGATAAATATCCTTTAACTCATTGACACCCAGGGAGTTAAAGGGGAGTCTTCTATTTCCAATAATAATAACACCTTTTATTGATTTATCAGATGGATACGCCGGATCTGATAACCCCTGGAGCAGTATGAAAAAAAATCCAAAGAGTAAAAAAAAAGCGGATGATTTTCTCATCTGTATTCCATCTTGTGATACCCTTTATCCTAGTCCAAAGACGTCAATATGAATTCCGCATCAGCTCAGCTTTACCTGACAAGCAGAGATGATATTGGGTAAAGTTCGTATCTGATTGACAATGTCATCATTCATCGATGTATCGATATTGACCATGCAAAGAGCCTGGCCGTCGCGTCTTCCCAGTTGAAAACGCCCGATATTGATATTGTGCTGACCCAGCAGGGTGCCGATGTTTCCAATCACACCGGGTTTGTCATGGTTGCGTATGATCAGCATATATCCTTCCGGAATCGCATCCATATATATTGTCCCGAGGCGTACAATTCTCGGGTGTTTTTCTCCAAATATTGTTCCCCAGATTTCATTGGGGCTGCTCTCGCAACCTTCTAGTTTAATTTTGATCAGACCGGTAAAATCATCGGTTGTCTGGCTCATGGTTTCCTTTACCGCGATCCCTTTTTCTTTGGCAAGTGAAAGGGAGTTGATATGGTTAACCGGTCTGTCGGTAAAAGAGGAAAGCAGTCCTTTTAGAACCGCATGGGTGAGCAATCTTGTGTCCAGCTTGGCAAATTCTCCACTATAGGTAATGGTAATATCGTGAATTTTTCGGATAAGCTGTCCCATGAGTGATCCCATTTTTTCACTCAGCAAGAGGTGCGGGGCAATATGAAGCAGAACATCTTTTGATAGGGAAGGAAAGTTAACCGCATTGGTGATAATTTCTTTATTCAAATAATCGGCGATCTGATCTGCAATCATGACTGCAACTTTGTCTTGCGCTTCATCGGTGCTGGCGCCAAGATGGGGTGTGAAGATGATTTTTTGGTTTTTCAGGATAGCAAGGGATGGATCTGGCGGTTCTTTTGGGAATACATCCAGGGCAGCTCCGGCCACGTGTCCGTTTTGGATTGCATCATGAAGGGCATCAAGGTCGATAACCTCTCCCCTTGAACAGTTGATAATCCGTACACCGGGTTTCATTTTTTGAAGGGTTTTATCATTTATCATGCCGGTGGTTTCTTTTAATCGCGGCACATGCAGTGTAATAAAATCCGAAAGGCTGAAAAGCTCATCAAGGGAAACCAGGTCCACTCCCATTTCCCTGGCAGAAGATTTGCTGACAAAAGGATCTGCTGCGATTACGAGCATCTTGAGACCTCTGGCTCTTTCAGCCACAACCCTGCCGATTTGTCCCAGCCCGACAATACCAAGTGTTTTTCCCGTGATTTCAATACCGGTTAGTGCTTTTTTTTCCCACTTTCCTGCGCGTATTGAAGCAGTCCCCTGCGGGATATTTCTTGCAAGTGAAAGCATCAGCGACAGGGTATGTTCTGCTGTTGTAATGGTATTACCGCCAGGTGCATTCATAACAATAATGCCGCGTTTTGTGGCAGCTTCCACATCAATATTGTCGACTCCAACACCGGCACGGCCGATAACCTTGAGGTTTGGAGCATTTGCCAGGACCTGATCTGTAATTCTGGTTCCGCTTCTGATGGCAATGGCATGAAAGTCTTTGATGATAGTGGACAGGGCTTCCGGGGAGTTGGTTTCCTTGTTGTTATCGACAACCACTTCAATTTTACCCAGAGATTCAAGCCGCTCTTTTGCAACAGGGGACATATTATCCCGGATCATAACTTTGAACATATCAATGGCCTGTACTATATTTTAATATCGTATTCCCCTTCAATAATGATGTGGGGATTCGTTCGGGAAACCATAAGATTGATTTGATCGTACACTATATCCAAACTGGTTTTCATTTCAAGCTGTTTTTTCAAGTATTTCGTCATGAAAACAGGATAACATTTTAAAATTTTTAGTAAGGAGGCTGTAATTTGAGTGCATACCCGGTTCCTGATGTCAAAGTTGTTTTTGCTGCACCATATGAAATACGCTATTGGTTTTGTTTCCAGAATGGTGACATATTCCGTAAGGTATTAATGATCGGTGGAAGCTTTTCAATGATAAGATTCACTTCATCCATTGTATTGTATGTGCTCAGGCTGAAACGAATGGTACCATGGGCAGCTGTAAAAGGCACTCCCATTGCTCTTAAAACATGAGATGGCTCAAGGGAACCGGATGTGCAGGCCGAACCGGATGAAGCACAGATCCCGAATTGATCCATCATCAACAGGATAGCCTCACCCTCCACATACTCAAAGGCAATGCTGGTTGTATTGGGAAGCCGCCTTTCTTTTACACCATTCACAAATGAGTGGTCAATTTTTTCCAAAAGACCCTTCTCAAGGGTGTCCCGGAGTGTTTTTACATCAGTATTCTCTTTTGTCATCAGTTCCTGAGAAAGCTTGCTGGCAGCTCCCAACCCGATGATAGACGCAACATTCTCGGTGCCGCCCCTTCTTCCTTTTTCCTGATGACCTCCAATTAAAAAGGGTGAAAATTTGGTTCCTTTTCGGATGTATAATGCTCCAATTCCTTTTGGTGCGTGAATTTTATGCCCGGACAGGGAGAGCATGTCAATGTTGGAGTTTTTCAGGTCAATGGGAATTTTTCCAACAGCCTGGACTGCGTCTGTGTGAAAAGCAATTCCTTTCCCTTTTACTACAGATGCGATCTCTTCGACCGGAAAGATTACACCTGTTTCGTTATTCGCCCACATGATACTGACAATGGCTGTATCATCGGTCAGGCTTTGATACAGAAAATCAAGATCAAGGGCACCATTCTGATCCACAGGGACATAAGTAATCCGGAATCTTTCCTTTGCAAGTTGTTCACAGAGATTTTTGACAGCCGGATGCTCGACCCGTGTGGTGACAATATGTTTTTTGGATGGGCTGGACATGATTGCGGCTCTGATTGCCGTACTGTCGCTTTCTGTTCCACAGCTCGTAAACAGGATTTCTTCCGGTGTTGCGTTCAGAAGGGAAGCGGTCTGAGCCCGGGCTTCCTTTATTTTTTTCCCGACCTGGCCGCCGAATGTATGCATACTGGATGGATTGCCATAATATTCTGTGAGATAGGGCATCATTTCATTTAGAACACTTGAGGCAATCTGCGTTGTTGCATTATTGTCCGCATAGATAACAGCCATCAGTTTACCTCCTGTACTTCAAGAGAGTCGGAAACCAGTTCACGCAGTTTGGTTTCAACATAATTTTTAAGGGTGATTTGCGATTTGCTGCATGTCGCACATGTCCCCCTCAATTTCACCGTCACTTTGTCACCGTCCACATCCACCAGTTCTATATTCCCGCCGTCTTTTGCCAGGGCTGGCTGAATTTCGCGGATAAGCGTTTCTTCGATCAGTTTGATTTTTTGTATATTGGTCAAGACCTTTTTTTTCATGCTGGGCAGAATCTGAATGCCGCCAAACTGCTGATCGATGATGGCTTGAATTTTTTCATGACATTTCCCGCATCCACCGCCGGCCTTGATATAATCCGTAACATCTTCAATTGTTTTTAGTGCATTTTCAGTCACTGCCCGTTTGATCTCAAGGTCCGTGACACCGAAACACTCACAGATGATTTCCCCTTCAACCTTTTTTTCAGATTCTCCCCGATAATAAGTGATGGCTTTTTCAAGTGCATCCCTACCCATGACCGAACAGTGCATTTTTTCTTTAGGCAGACCGCCGAGATAATCTGCAATATCCTCATTGGTGATCTTACCGGCATCTTCCAGGGTAAGCCCTTTCATCATTTCCGTCAGTGCGGATGAGGATGCAATGGCGCTAGCGCATCCGAATGTTTGAAATTTGGCATCTGCAATCCGGCGGTCTTTACCCAGTTTAAAGGTCAGCTTGAGTGCGTCACCGCAGGCCAATGAACCAACCTCACCGATTCCATCCGGTTCATTTATCACTCCGACATTCCGGGGATTCAAAAAGTGATCCTTTGTTTTTTCTGTGTATTCCCACATAACAAAACCTCCTGAAAGAGTCTATTTGCATTGATCGAACAGTATATGATATCTGGAATATCAACTCCAGTCTCAGTTTTCTTAAGTTTCCGGACTTTAAATATAATACCGATGATTCATGTTACAATACATGAATACGAAATAATTTGGAAAAAACCGTCTTTTTTGAACCTGTCTAAATTTATTGACAGGAACCAATTCAAATCATAGATTGATGTTATCTTATCTAAAACAATTATTCAATCCACAGAGATCTGCAAGTATTTGAGGTGAAATATGAAAATCAGAAAATCTGTTTTCTCCGGGAGCTGGTATCCTTCCAAGGCTTCAGAGTGTGAGGATATGATTCAGCGATTCCTTATGGATGCAAAAAACAGTCAGAAACCAATGGAAAGCAAATATTATGGTGGGATTGTTCCCCACGCCGGTTGGTATTATTCCGGTAAAATTGCATGTAATGTGTTTCAGCGCCTGAAGACCGACCAGGAAATTGATATCATGATTGTTTTTGGTATGCATCTTCACAGGGGGGATTCAGGATACATCATGCCGGCTGGAGCATGGGAAACCCCCTTCGGGAACATCCCGGTGGATGAGAACCTGGCTCAGGAGCTGGTCAGCCATTTTTCTTTTACAATCGAAACACCGGATGATTTTCAAAAAGACAATACCATCGAGTTGCAGCTTCCGTTTGTAAAATATTTCTTTCCAGATACAAAGATTGTGGCTATCGGTATTCCACCGTCACAGATGGCAGTGGAGGTAGGTGAATTCATTGGAGAGGTATCAGGGCGTCTCGGAATTTCAATCAAGGTGATCGGTTCCACAGATTTAACTCATTATGGACCCAATTATGGTTTTTCCCCAAAAGGGACCGGCAGCAAGGCGCTTGATTGGGTGACCCGGGAAAATGATCGGGGTGTGATTGACCAGATGTTGGCCATGAACCCCACAGGTGTGATCCAGGAAGCCCGTAAAAGCGGGAATGCTTGCTGTGCAGGTGCAGCCGCTGCTGCTATTGCCGCAGGAAAAAAAATGGGAGCCATCCATGCTTCAGAAATCGGGTATGCCACCAGTTATGATAAAAGTCCTGGCGACAGTTTTGTGGGGTATACAGGCATTGTTTTCTAGGAAAGAAATTTTTTGAGTATCAGGGATGCGTTGGTGCCGCCAAACCCGAACGAGTTGGTCATGGCATGGGTGACATCTTTTTTTCTGGCGATATTCGGGACATAGTCAAGGTCACATCCCTCTGCCGGATTGTCAAGGTTGATGGTTGGTGGCATGATTCCGTGTTTTATGGTCAGGGCGGTGAAGACAGTTTCAACTCCACCCGCACCTCCAATCAGGTGGCCGGTCATGGATTTTGTTGAGGAAATCGGAATCAATGCAGCATTGTTTTTAAAAACCGTTTTAATAGCTAATGTTTCACACACATCGTTCATGGGTGTGCCGGTACCATGCGCATTGATATAGTCGATGCTTTCCGGTTGAATATTACCATCATCTAGTGCAGCCTGCATACATCTGGCAGCACCATCACCATTGGGAACAGGAGCTGTGATATGATAGGCATCTCCACTCATTCCAAATCCGCTGATTTCCGCATATATTGGAGCGCCTCTTTCCAGTGCATGATCCAGTGATTCCAGAATGAGGATACCGCACCCCTCGCCCAGAACAAATCCGTCCCGATCCCGGTCAAACGGCCTGGAAGCTTTTTGCGGCTCATCATTTCTCAGGGAAAGGGCTTTCAAGGCATTAAAACCGGCAATGCTTGTGGGGGTGATAACGGATTCAACGCCACCGGCTATCATGGCATCCGCATACCCTTTTTGAATGAAGTTGTAAGCCTCCCCAATTGCGTGTGTGCCGGCAGCACAAGCAGTTGCGACGGATGAGTTCGGGCCTTTTGCGCCCACATGGATGGAAACCTGTCCGGCAGCCATATTGGTGATCATCATGGGTATAAAAAAAGGACTTACCCGTCTGGGGCCCCTCTTTTGGATCAGTTCAATGTTTCTTTCAAGGCTGGCAAGTCCGCCCATGGCGCATCCGATGAGCACCCCGATTCTCTCTGCATTGGATGAATCGATTTTCAGGGCAGAATCTTCCATAGCCATTAAGGTTGCTGCAACGGAATAGGAGATATGAGGTTCGGTCCGGTTCGCCTCTTTTTTGGGAAGAAAATCAGCCGGGTCAAAGTTTTTCACTTCACCGGCAATCCGGGTATTAAAATCAGAAGTATCAAATTTGGTTATAGGTCCGATTCCTGATTTTCCGCTGCATATTGCACTCCAGGATTCATCCGTCCCGATACCAAGGGGGGTGATAAGTCCAACCCCTGTAATAACGACCCTTCTATTCAAATAGCCTCCCCCTTCCGGATCGGAAGAATGGATCAAAAAGCAGAATGGCTCACCAGCACAACCATGCACCCATTCATATATATGGTAAGATTATGAATTTGCTTTGATATAATCAATCGCATTCTGAACAGTTATGAGTTTTGCCGCTTCTTCGTCAGATATTTCAATGTCAAACTCTTCTTCCATTGTCATCACCAGTTCCACCAGATCCAGTGAATCAGCACCGAGGTCATCCACCAAGGAGGCCTTGGGTACGACTTCTTTGATATCAACATCAAGTTTCTCAGAAATAATTTTAAAGATTTTATCTTCAACTGACATAATGTGAGTCTCCTTTCATATGATCATTTACCGATGACAGGAATATTCGTTTCTGTTCTTTTATCGGTAATGAGAAGATTGTCAAGGAAAATACCGGCACTGCTTGCTTCACCATCTGCCATATCCGTAGCATTACCAAATGTTTTGTAAATAATTTGTAAAAACAACGATGTATGGAGTTTCTACTGGCACATAGCGTTTTTTCAGGATAGAAAAAAAACCAAACGGTTATTTGTCATCAACTTCAATTGCATTGCGACCCTTGTAATCACCACAAGCTGAACATGCGTTATGCGGCAATTTTGCCTCACCGCACTGAGAACAGGTTGATAGACCCGGCGCTTCTGTTTTTTGATGAGTTCTTCGTTTGTCTCGTTTCGATTTCGAGGTTTTACGTTTTGGTACAGCCATGATCGATCTCCTAAATAGTTAACTCAATAAATAACTTAAAAAAATTATCCCGGAATTAGAAGTCCTTTCTATTATTTTATATACGATAGATTGTCAAGAAATATTCAATAAGGGCATCTGCAACTCTTGTTATCCATGGTTGTATATGATAAATGATACCGGTTATTTATTTTGTACACCAACTGTTTTGCATAATATAGAAATCAGAGGGGAATTACCATGGAAACTATTATTACCCGATTTCCGCCAAGTCCAACAGGGTATCTTCATGTCGGAGGTGCACGGACAGCATTATTCAACTGGCTTTATGCCCGTAATCAAAAAGGAAAATTCATTTTACGGATTGAAGATACGGATACGGTTCGATCCACACAGGAATCGGTTGACGCTATTTTTGAAGCATTGGAATGGCTTGGCATTGACTGGGATGACGGGCCTTATTTTCAATCCAGACGGTTTGATCTTTACAGGGAATATATTCAAAAGCTGGTTCAATCCGGGAATGCCTATTATTGCACCTGTTCTTCTGAACGGATTGAGGAGATGAGAAAACAGGCCATGGCCTCAGGGGGAAAGCCAAAATATGATGGAACCTGCCGGGAAAAGGGGTTGTCCAAAACCGATGGTGGTGTGATCCGTTTTAAAGCGCCCCTTTCCGGGACAACCGTTCTGCAGGATATCATCAAGAAGAATATTGTGTTTCAGAATTCAGAACTGGATGATTTTATTATCCAGCGCAGCGATGGGACACCGACCTATAATCTGGCGGTTGTGGTGGATGACATCACCATGAACGTCAATACCGTGATCCGGGGCGATGATCATGTGAACAATACGCCAAAACAGATTCAGTTGTATGAGGCGTTTGGGGCAACCCTTCCGGTTTTTGGTCATGTGCCCATGGTTCTCGGGAAAGACAAAACACGTCTCAGCAAACGGCATGGAGCCATGTCTGTTATGGAATACCGGGATATGGGGTATCTTCCGGATGCACTCCTGAACTATCTGGTCAGACTCGGATGGTCGTTCGGTGATCAGGAATTTTTCACACGGGATGAACTCATTGAAAAATTTACAATCAAAAACATTGGAAAATCTCCGGGAGTTTTTGATCAGGAAAAGCTTCAATCCTTGAATGCAGATCATATCAAGATCGCCCCTCTGGATAAGATAGCGGATCATCTTCTGCCGTTTCTTGAAAAAAAAGGGTATGCTGCGGAGAAGAATCAATATCTCGAAAAGGTGATCAAGACCCTGAACACCAGAAGCAGAACCCTTGAGGAGATGGCGGCAAGTGCGGACTTTTATTATCAGGATGATTTCCAATATGATGACAAGGCTGCGGAAAAATTTTTAAACCACTCCTTTCTTCCGGCTCTGGAAATCCTCGTTGCCGAACTGAAAAAACTGGATGATTTTTCTGAAAAAAAACTTGAAGCTGCATTTACAGCCGTCATGGAAGCGACGGATTTGAAACTCGGGAAGATTGCCCAGCCGGTGAGAGTTGCTTTAACCGGGAAAACCGTCAGCCCTGGTATTTTTGAGACCGTCGAGGTTCTTGGCAGGGAACGGGTGCTTTCACGCTTGCAAAGGGCTGTGGAATATATTAAATCAAATAAGGATAAGGGGTAAGTTTTTATATTGACTCATTGTAAACGATTGTGTATGTAGCTTGGCGTATTCATGGGGGATCGTCCAACGGCAGGACTACGGACTCTGACTCCGTCAATCAAGGTTCGAATCCTTGTCCCTCAGCCAAAACGATTCAAGGGATTGCAGCATCCGCCGCAATCCCTTTTTTTCTTGACGGGTATTGTGTTGTTCTGATTATCTGTTCTGAATGTTCGATGTCAACGCCTTATTAAGGGAAAAAACAGATGCCTAAGAAAGTAAAACCAGCAGCACCCCGTCAGCCTGAAAGAATTGAAGCCCCTGCTTCTCCCTATTTTTTCCTGTTGGTACTCAGTTGCTTTTTTGTTTCCGGCATGACCGGATTGATTTATGAGATTCTCTGGACGCGGATGATTGTTAAAATCATTGGAAGCGCTCCTTTTGCCGTCAGTATTGTTTTAACCGTATTCATGGGCGGACTGGGGTTCGGGAGCTACCTTGCCGGCAGATCGGTGGATAAGATTAAAAAACCGCTGTCCCTTGTCCGGCTTTACGGTATCCTTGAAATTTCCATCGGAGCTTATGGGCTTGTTCTGCCGCTGCTGCTGATCGCCTTTAAACCTTTGTATGCCTTGTTGTACAACCATCTTTTCCATTATTTTCTGGGATACAGCCTCTTAACCTTTATCGGGTGTTCGCTGCTTCTGATCTTTCCGGTTACCTGCATGGGCGCGACCCTGCCGGTGCTGAGCCGGTTTTTTGTCACCAGCATATCCAGGGTTGGTACCCATGTGGGCCGGCTTTACGGGTTGAACACAATCGGCGCAGCAGTCGGGTCTCTTCTTTGTGGTTTCTGGATGATCCACTGGCTGGGGGTCTGGGGGACACTGGTTCTGGCAATCCTGTTGAATGCCATCATCGGCAGTATCTGTCTCCTGGTCAGCAGGGACGCCGGCAGGCAGGAAACAGAAGCGATGCATCATGACCCGCCATCCAGCGCACCCAATACAATGAATATGTTGTGGGATAAGAATCTGCCGGATCCAATCAAAAGACAAACCATATATGCGCTGATTATCTTTGCTGTCTCTGGATTTTGCGCCATGGCATATGAAGTCATCTGGGTGAAACTCTTCGGCCTGATTGTTGGCCCGACAACCTACTCGTTTACGATCGTGCTGGTCACGTTCATCACATGCCTGGCCATGGGGAGTATTTTCTTTGGCTGGCTTGCGGATAAAACCAGACACACGCTTTCCCTTCTGATGATGACGCAGATTCTGGCGGCTATTTCCGCGCTTCTTCTCAGCCAGTTGATGGGTAACAGTCAGATCTTTTTTGCAAAACTGATATTTCATTTCAAGGAAAGCTTTGCCCTTCTTCAGATTTCCAAGACATTTGCTCTTTTTGCCTTCATGTTTATTCCAACGATCTGCCTTGGGGCAACCTTTCCCCTGGTCGGGAAAATCTGTACACGGTCGCTGGAAAAAACAGGTCAGTCCATTGGTTTTGCCTATGCCATCAACACCATCGGCGCTGTTCTGGGCTCTTTTTGTGCAGGGTTCATCCTGATTCCATTGCTGGGGAAGGAAAACAGCATATCCCTGGTCGTCACAATTCAACTGGTAACCCTTCTGCTGATCACTATCCATCTTCTGTTGAAAGACAGTGCATCTTTTTTGAAATGGTCTCCGATGCTTGCCTCAATATTCATCGGTTTCATTCTGGCTCATCAGTTTCCCCACTGGGATCGCAAGATGCTCTCCAAGGGAAAGTACCATCGTTTTGACGATATTCAGAAAAGGGATATTGGATGGATCGAAGCACTATTTAATGGTACAGAAATTTTTTCCAAAACAGAAAATTATGAACTGGTTTATTTTGGTGACGGCATCGGAGGATTCACGACCGTACTGAAATCAACTCCGGATGCCATTGGTGAAACTACATACAGCCTTCTGAATTCCGGAAAGGCAGATGCCTCAAGCAACCGGAAAGATATGTTTACACAGACCCTGCTGGCCCATTTCCCCATGCTTTTTCATCCAGATCCCGAAAACGTCCTTGTACTGGGGCTTGCCAGCGGAATAACCGCTGGCGAGGCATTGCTGTACCCTTCGGTAAAACAGTTGGATGGGGTTGAAATCAATAATCAAGTGGTTGCGGCGAGTGATTTTTTTATCCCCTGGAATTATGGTGTTCTTCATAACCCGAAGACCGAACTGATTATACAGGATGGCCGTGCCCACCTGGAATTAACCAAAAGAAAATATGATGTGATCATTTCCGAACCCTCCAATCCATGGATGGCCGGGCTGGCGACCCTGTTCACACATGAATTCATGAACCTTGCAAAGAACAGGCTCAAAGACAACGGCATCTATGTTCAATGGATTCACTCCTATCAGATGGACTGGCCCACCTTTTCCCTGGTTG
>PNOB01000077.1 GCA_013824585.1 Desulfobacterium sp.
CGTGAACATGACCTCCCGAATTGAAGGGCTGACCAAAACCTATCGATGCCAGATTATCATCTCCCATGAAACATTCATCCATGTGAAAGAGAGCATCTGCTGCAGAATGCTCGACAATGTCATGGTCAAGGGGAAAAAAAAGCCGATCGTCATTTATGAAGCAATTGATGAAAAACAGTTTGTTGACGAACCTATCCTGAAAATAATCCAGCTCACCGAAAAGGCATTTCAGGAGTATTGCCAGCGAAAATTTGAAAGTTCAATCGCCCTGTATCATGAAATTCTAAAAATAAAACCGGATGATTATCTGAGCAGGATGTTCATGGATCGATGCAATCAATACATCCAGAATGCGCCTCCGGATGACTGGAACGGCGCTTATGTTATGACAACAAAATAAACCGAGGGAGGTGTACCTTGATAAGAAGCGATGCAATTGCCGAACTTGTGAAGTACTGTATAATCGGTCTTCTTCTGGCAATCTTTTTTTTCCTGATACAGACGCCTCTGTCCGGAGCTGAAAAAAACAAGGTGATGTATATCCATAGTGCAAAGGCTCCTGTTTACAGCCGGCCGAACATTCAATCTGAAAAAATCATGGAACTGAAAACCGGAATGGAAATTATAATCCTGGAGGAAAAAGGATTCTGGTACCAGATGACGTATAATGAAATACCTGGCTGGATTTTTAAACTCATGGTTCGGGACACGCCTCCAAAGGAATTTTACGAGATTGATGTAAATCAACTGGCAGAACTCGAGTCAAAAGCCAGAAAACGACCGTCCGCTTATACAACAACGGCCTCTGCCAGAGGGTTAAAAACAAAAAGGGATCGATTTGCAAGCCAGTACAAAAATGATTACAACGCGCTTGAAAAAATGGAATCCATGGTCATCAGCAGAGAAGACGCAGATAAATTCATAACAGACGGGATGATAAATGAAAACACTCCATAAAATCGTATTGACTGTATTTGTTTGTAGCCTCATATGGATCGGCCTGGCGGATGCAGGTGAGGCACGAAAGAGAATCTCATCAATGGCAAATGATTATTCCAATCTCAGCGACATTGAGGCGGAAATCCGGTTCGGCAGAGATCTTTCCGCCAGAATACTCGGTAACTACAAACTGCTGAAAGATGAAAAAAAGAATAAATACATCGGGCTGATCGGAACAGGCTTATCCCAGTATGCAGGGCGGCCGGAACTGAAATTCTATTTCGGAATCCTTGAAACCGATGAGATCAATGCATTTGCAGCACCCGGCGGATATGTATTCATCACCACCGGAGCATTGGTCCAGATGGAGAATGAAGCACAGCTTGCTGCTGTTCTGGGTCATGAAATCGCCCATGTGGTAAAACGACATGTGGTCAGGAAACTGAACATCAAAGGAGATCAGGGTTCGGCTACTGGCGGATTTGCCAGTATGATCGGGGGAGCTACCGGAAGTTTTCGGGAAGCATTTGAGCATTCGCTTCTGGAAGCAGAAGAAATACTTTTTAAAAAAGGATACGGAATCGAGGAGGAAATCGAAGCAGATCAATTTGGGATATTGCTGTCATCTGCTGCCGGATACGCTCCTGATGCACTTCGGAATTTTCTGATCAAGTGCAAACGCTTTGAATCCGGCAACCCTAAAACCGATTCAGACCATCCCCCCCATGAAATCAGAATCCAAAAAATGAATATCACTTTACAGGCAGAGGGTTTACTCAATACAAACAATGCCAAAATAAGGAAACGGTTCTATGACTATATACAAAAATGAAATCCATAAGCTGTTGATTGCCTTTTTTTTCATCTTTTTATCCAATGCACATGCGGATGAATACCATTATGTAAACATGCTGGCAGGAAACCGGGCGATAGGACTGGGAGGGGCATATACGGCCATTTCCGATGACCCTGCCGGGTGTTACTACAATCCTGCCGGTATCACTTTTGCTCCGAACAACGGTTTATCCGCCAGCGTAAATGCTTTTTACCAGTCTTCAAAAGTATATGAATCTGCCATGCGTCAGCAGGATGGTAATTTTGTGGACTGGGAGCAGGAGTCGTTCAGCATCCTGCCCAATTTTTTCGGGGTTGTAAAAAAGCTTGGAAACGGCACCATAGGTTTTTCATACGTGGTTCCGGATTCAACCCAGCGACGCCAGAAACAGAATTTTTCCAACATTCAGTCCAGTGAGCGGGACAATGATATCGAAACATTTACAATCAATATCAATGACAGTGACAAGACCTATCTTTTTGGCCCTTCCTATGCCTACCCGATCTCCAATTCCTTATCCGTCGGCGGCTCCCTCTATGCGTATTACCGGGATAAAGAACTGATCCGGAACCAGATCCTTTTGTTTGAACAGGGTCAGCACTATCTGTTTAATTATTATGAAACCAGTACGGACTGGGGATTCAAACCAATCCTGGGTGTGATGTGGGAGCCGGCTGAAAAAATTGCGATCGGGTTTGCGCTTTCGAAAATCTATATCACATCCAGCGACAACGAGTCACAACAAATCACAAGAGATACCACACTCACACGTCCGGATATTATTGGATCTGTTTCCTATGACTACAGCGATACGGATACAATATACTTTGGAAATTCCAGTGACGCGATTGAAGGAGATTTTCCCCTCACGCTCTCCCTGGGTCTTGCGTATTTTGTCTCACCCCAACTTCTGTTCTCAGGAGACATTGTATATTCTGAAGAAATCGGCCGGAAAGGAGACGTCCTGAATTTCTCTCTTGGAACCGAGTACTATTTTTCAGAAGAATATGCCATTCAGTTCGGCTTGTATTCGGATTATGCAAACACACCGGATCTTGTTTCCGATCGTGTCAATCAGACCGAGAATATCGACCTCTATTCCGCAAGCCTCAGCTTTACGGTTTATCACAATGCAGCAGGCATCACCATTGGATGTCTATACGGCTTTGGCAATGGCGATGCCCAGATTATCTCAAACAACCAGGCTATTCAGGGTGTTGAAATCAACAATCTGGCCGTATATCTTTCCGCAGGTTATAATTATTAGTATCAGGCTCAACAAGCTTCCCTTCCATCTGTTCAGTTACTGGAAATGGGCCGTATGATTATTTCCCGCTGGGCTTCGTACAGGGAAGGGATGGCAATGCCCGGGCAGTTGAGTCCCTCAACCGTCATCCATTCATTACGCCTGTTTTCCATCGAGTTTCCTATAGTGACCATGCGGTTTCCCTTGCGAACAATCCCGATATAAAATGCCTGGGGAAAGTGTTCGTACATGGTTTCAGGGGTTTTCGATGATGTGCTTCCATAGTCATAGGTCTGGACGAATGAATCCCCCCCATAAGCCCCGTAACCCTCTATCCGGCTAGGAGCCTCAATGTTCCAGAATACATTTCTCACCCCGGCGTGAGGGAGGACACTCACATCTCCACCCGGGCAGATATAGAACCCGTTCATCTTCTCAAACAGATTTTCATAAGGGAAAATGCCGTGAAAGTCCATGGCGGTATCTGTCGCCGTTATCAAATCTCTTCCTTCATAATGGGTTTTGCAGTCGGTAAAAACATTTCCCGCAGCCATCATCTTGACGGTGACCGGGTGAACCATCCGTGCATGGAAATCGACCCGTTCCACCAGGTTGTCGTTGCTCCAGCCGATCGTAACGCCGGCGTGTCCGTCATGCCCATAAAACCCGATATCCTGAATCGTCCATTGCGCGGAATGGCTCAGGATGACCCCTTGAGTCATATTCTTGAAAACAACATCCCGGACCCATCCGTTTACTGCGCTGCTGATCCATATCCCTCCCCAGAGATAATCCTGTTCCGTGGCCGTCCGCATGATGGATCCATCCGCCCCCTCACAGGGTTTATGATGCCGGTAATTTCCCGGCCAGGCGCTTTCGATACGCAGATGCTCGATTCCAACACCGGTAAGGCCGTTGAATGAATATATCCTGGGTGTATAACGGATGAACTGATCGAACCTCATTGGTCTGGTCAGCCGAATGGTTTGACGGTCCAGGATTTTTTCAATGCCGCAGATCCAGGAATGCTTCCGGGAAGTATCGCCGTAACTATCTGTCTGGGCCTGGACAAGCTGAAAAGGGAATATCAGCTGGGCAGGGATATCCGTCTTTTCCGGGAAGGGTTTTTTAGGATCGATCAATGGGTCAATACATTCCATCACCACGGTCTGACCTTGGGAAAGTACACTTGTGTCCGATATCATGACATCTGTCTGACCGCGGGCCACACTTCGGGTGAAAACAGCCAGTTCGCGAACATCCTCTTTTCCCATGACCGCAACAGCCGTATAGTGGCGGGCCTCTTTTTCAGCCGGGACGCTCCCCAGCCTTCTGACCCGCTCAGCCCGGCCCGGAGCGCCCATGAAAAGGATGGTTCCGGATTCATCAGACCCCTGACCGCGAAGGATAACATGGTCATGGGTGATCTGAAGAAAGGGGGAATCCGGTGTCTTATGGATGTCATATCTCCCTTTGGGAAGGTATACCACTCCCCCTCCTGCAACGCCTGCAGCTCTGACGGCAGCCTGAATCGCTGCCGTATCCTCCAGACCATCGTCTGGAATGGCTCCGAACCGTGACTCGGTAACATCAAACACCGGCGTTTTCATGTCCGGAATCGGCTGATCGCCCATGAGGTATCCTGCATGGGAAAAATCAGGAAGATTCCGGCTGACAGGACCGCTCTTAAGATACTCCTTCCAGACAACAGGGGTCCATTCTATCCCTGACCGCACACATTCAATCCACAGGAAGAACGTGATGATCATCGCAACGCTCCATCCCATGATGATTTTTCGATGCATTTTTACAAAATGATATATGGACAAATAATTTTTCATGATTTGTGAAAGCCTGTGAACCGCTCCAGATAATTCAGTCCCTGTTGTGATGAGCCATATCCGTTCAAGAAAACAAAAAAGATCATATCCTCATCCTGTTGTCAAACTTTTATTGCTTTTCGGGTGTGATCAAAACTGTTGAATAATCGAATTGTGTGGGAGCGGCTTCCAGCCGCGATATGGCTTTTTTCAAGATATCACGCAAGACATTACTGTCGCGGCAAGATGCCGCTCCCACAATGGGAGTAATCAAAACGATTGGGTAATCGAAACCCAACAGTTTTGATTACACCCTTGCTTTTCCGATTGACATAACAGACACAGGTATCTATACTTTCGATCTCCGGATGCCGGTGCCGGGGAAATAAACAACCGGAGTGGCAAACCGGCTATCCAAATTTCATTTATCGACAAAACATGATCTTCAGTTCCTTTCAATTTGCTGTTTTTTTCCTGATCACCGTCAGCATCTATTATTCAATTCCTCACCGATTTCGATGGATGATGCTCCTTGGCGTCAGCTATTATTTTTATATGTGCTGGAAGGTCGAGTATATTTTCCTCCTCCTTGGATCGACCTTTGTAAACTACATCATCGGCCTCCGGATGTCAGCGATTCCTGAAAAAAAAGAGCGGGGCAAATACCTTTGGTTCAGCATTCTGTTCAATCTCGGCATGTTGTTTTTTTTCAAATATTTCAACTTCTTCAGCAAATCCATAACCGAAGTGTTCCGCGTATGGAACATTCTCTACGATATACCCTTGTTTCATATGCTGCTGCCTGTGGGGATCTCCTTCTATACCTTCCAGGCCCTTGGCTATACCGTTGATGTATACAACGGACGAACCAAAGCCGAACAGCATCTGGGAATTTTTGCACTTTTTGTGGCCTTCTGGCCCCAGTTGCTGGCCGGGCCCATCAACCGGGCCCATCTTCTGATGCCGCAGTTCAGGAAGGAGCACCCTTTTGATTACCAGGGAGTGACGGACGGACTGAGGCTCATGTTGTGGGGATTGATGAAAAAAATCATCATCGCGGATCATCTGGCTGTCTATGTCAACCGGGTATACAATCATGTAGGTGATTACCAGGGCATCCCCCTGATACTCGCTACCATATTTTATACCATCCAGATATACTGTGATTTTTCAGGATATACCGATATGGCCCGGGGAGGGGCAAAGGTCATGGGATATGATCTCATGGAGAATTTCAACCACCCCTATTTTTCAACATCCTTCCGCGATTTCTGGCAACGATGGCACATCTCGCTTTCAACCTGGTTTCGGGATTACCTTTATATCCCGCTGGGCGGAAAACGGGTCGCAAAATGGCGCTGGTACTACAACCTTTTCATCACCTTTCTTTTGAGCGGTCTCTGGCATGGTGCGGACTGGACCTTTGTGATCTGGGGTGCTTTTCACGGAGGGGTTCTCATTCTGGAAAACATGACCGGAAATTTTCAGCAGCGACTGGCCGACAGGCTGTTTCCGGATAAAAAATCCAGATGGAACCATGCGGTTCAGGTTGGAATCACCATGACCATGGTTTGTTTTGCATGGCTTTTTTTCCGGGCCAATTCCGTGACAGATGCCTTTTCCATTATCCGCAAAATGATTCTGATCGATCCCGGACAGCTCGGGGTCAGCGTTGTAGGAGCATACTCTTTTATATTCATGATTTTTGTGATCCTGGCGTTGTTCCTGGTGGAGATGACAGAAGGCAAGGAAAAAATTCACGAGGTCGTAGGACGTTTTCCGCTTCTGGTGCGCTGGACAATCTATACCGGCTCTGTCTGGGCTGTTTTTATACTGAGTATTTTCGGGGTAAAACAGGAATTCATCTATTTTCAGTTCTGATGAATTTTCAATTTCATGGTTTCCAGCCGGGCATCTGACCGGAAAGAGGTTTTGTTTCAGGTATGAAGGGAAAAATTTTCATATTCAAAATCATCCTGTTCGGTTCTCTAAATCTTGGAATTCTGGCAGGCCTTCTCTGGTATTTCTCAGGGCAGCACCGGGATATTCATCTGTCATACGATGAAAGCGAATCCAATCTTCTAGTAATAGGGGAAAACAAGCATTATCCGGTAGTTCTCCTGGGAACTTCCAGGGGCCGCGTTTTTTCCAGAGACGGCAATCATGCCATGGTGGAACAGATACTGGAAGGAAAAGTCGCCAACCTGTCCAAAGGGGGAGGCGGAGGACTGATGCCGGCAGAGGTGCATCTCTCCTATTTCTTCAACAGAGGAAATACAGTTGATCATGTGATCTACCTGGTGGACCCCTGGGTCTTTTTTTCAGCGATCAACAATGAAGACAACGATTTTTTCCTCAGGGACGAACCGTTTGAACTGTTCATTTTCTGGAAGCTGATCACGGACCGCTTTCCTTCAGATCGGATATTTTCCTATCTTCAGATGATCGCCGTAACCGACTGGAAAAAAATTTCCCGTTATGCAGCCCCTGGATTGACAGAAGGTACCTTACAAAAAATTGATGCAATAAAGCTTGAGGAAGCGCGGCAGCATTATCTCTCGAAATATGATCTGAACAATTTTGACAAATACTCCGGCAAGGTGAACGCCATCAATCAACTGGTTAAAAAAAACAGAGCCCGGATCACCTATGTGATGCTTCCCCTTCTCATGCCGGATTTCCCCGGACTCTCCGAGGTGGACAAACTGCTTACAGAAACCGCCTCCCGGGAGAAGGGCGTTATGTATTACAATTGTGCCTCATGTGTTCAGGACAAACAGTTTTACTATGATCACATGCATTTCAACAAAAGTGGAATTGATTTTTTCACACGGAACTGCCTTTATCCCATACTTCACAGGAAAGCACCGGCCTTGGACGGCATCTATTTTTCAGTTGGGGATGATTGAGCGTGTCCTCTTAGTCGGCCAGAGCGATCTGCGCGATCTCATGGAATATATCAACAGATCGAACCACGCCGACGACCCTGCCTTCCTTGAGTACGGGTAAGAAACTTGTATTGGTCTCCACCATCTCATACATCAGTTTTTCGTACCAAAATTAAAAAACGATATTCTTATAAATTTTGCCTTTTGTAATGGAAATTTGTATCTTGATACTGAAGGCTTCAGCGGTTCGATTTCAACAATCACCAATTTCCGGAAAGAAATTTATGGGAGTTGTTTGATGTACCAATCTCAGGGCGCATTTACCGGAAAATTCCAGATCTGCATTTCCAATCTCAATACTACTGGATCAGAGGCAGCAGAAAAACAAAAGTTTGTTTTAAATTTATAAAGAATTGTTTTTATATATTTTACATTAACGGATCAGATCACTTATACAACGGGCAATCACCTTTGGTGATACACATCCTACACCAGCGGCAGGACATATCGCTTTCCCCAATTTAAATCCAGCGACGTACTTGATTTTTGTAGTTTATATAGCTATTGCCAAATTTTTCTTCCAGATAAACTTCTTCATGTTTAATCGCAATGTGATAGACCGTAAAAAATGAAGCTGGCAGTAGAAGAATGATCCAAAGGTTTGCCAAACCGATTCCAATTGCCGATTGGATCAAACCCATTCCAACATACATGGGATTACGCGTGTATCGGTAGATACCGGTTATAATAATTTCAGGAGTGATTGTCCAGGGTGCTGGTTTTTGTCCAGTACTCTTAAACAGTTTGAAGCTCAATACAATCAGCCCGAAACCGGCCCCTGCCGGCAGTAAAGCAAAAACCAAACGGTACTTCAAATCGAAACCCCATTCAATCGGCCAAAGAAATGACTGTATGATGACGCCGACGATTATAGTAATCAGGAACACCAAGGGCGGCGGAAATCGAACCTTTGCAGCGTCTTTACCCTTGTTTTCCCTGTTTGTTTTTTTTTCAGCACCTGTTTTCATTTCACCACAATGATTCTCCATTTTTTATTTCCTTTCTTTGTAATTCAGTGTTTTTTTTCCCCGGAAAAAAAAAATTAATTCCAATTTTTTAAAATCTGCGATTTCTCCAGACAAGAATAAATTTTTGTATGCCTTTCTTATCTTATTAACACGAAGGTTAGCGGGAGCCGGCTTTGTCGGCGAACCGCTGCACCGTCTGGTTCGACCGTTTTGGTTCAAAAACCTCACGAATTCCTTATTTTCACCCGGCCATCATAAGACCAGTCATTGTGCCCCCCGTTGATGATCCTAAGTTTTGATCCGGGTACGGCAGCAGCAAGAGCCTTGGCGTGCCTTACCGGGATAACCGTGTCGGATTCGGCACCGATAATCTCTACCGGCCCTTTGTAGTGTGAAAGAGCCTCAACATTGTCCCAGTTGTTCGTGAGTAGCAAACGAACGAGAAATGATGGGAAATGATCCTCGGCAACCAGGGAAAGCTTGTCGAAAGGGACGATGAGAACGAATTTGTCCGGTGGCAGACCGAGGGCGGAAAGGGATGAGGCCGGACCCGACCCGATGGACTCGGACGCCACACACACAGGAATGCGATGGTAGACTTCCCTAAGAAACTCATACGCCTCCTTGGCTGCGCGATCGAATGTCTCTTTCGACGGAATACCTTGGCGATTCCCGTATCCCGGATATTCGAGAATGTAGACAGAATCCTCAGGCGAAAAACTCCGCACTGCGTACAGGCGGTCAGACGCCTGACCGGCATTTCCGTGAAGCATAAGCCATACGTTCTTGGGCGACTCCACCAGTCGCGCGTAACCTATAACTTGGCCATTCTTTGACCATGGGGTCAGACTATTATCGTGAGGCCGATGAGTAGGATAGAACAAAAGCCTTCTCTCAATTGAGGAGCATCCGGCCGTTCCAAAAAGGGAGACAACCACCAATAAGACCAAAACTGTTATAGATTTCATCTTCATATCAGTGTCGAACTGTGAACTGTGCGGCGCGCCCTTTGCGTCCGTATCAGTGAAATGTTCGGCATACTATTTTGTGCGATATAACTTTGCCCGTTAATAACAGATCATCTTTTTGATGGGCGATTTATAACAAGTAGATTCCATAGCCCATACAAAAGCATTCCTACCCCTGACAGTAAACAGATTATGAAAAATTTTCCATCGCTATTCCCAGCATAAAATTTGGTTTCAAGCCTGAAGCCAATTTCCCGCCATTGTAGAAATGACCATGGCGCCAATAAGGCACCTAACAAAACCAGACCTATATCGAATATAACGCTCAATACTTTTTTCTTTGCATAGTAGCCGAGCCCAACATTTATTATTCAATAGATTTTGTCTTTTTTGTCCATAGAGCTCATTTTTCAATAACATATAAGAAACACAGAATTTTTCAACTAATTTAAATATGGTTAAAAAACAAATTATTACAAGCATTTATCATTTTGACAGAGGGCGAAAAATTGTTTAAATGCTCTTTTATCATAAGCGTCCAATAAACTACACTTGAGGTAATCACATATTCAGAAAAGCAGGATCAATATTTTGTGGCAGGAGATTTTTGTAATCCTGTTCAGTTTCTGCATAGGGCAGTTTTTCCAAATTGAGCAGAATCAATCAGAGGTGCCTCTCCGGTTTTCATTCAACTGTATACAACTTTTCAAACACCTCTCTACATGTTGCATAGTTATTACCGTTGACACACAAGTGCCTTTTCTATATGTTCATCTTCAAAAAACTCTTTGTTTAATGTTTGTCAGTGCATAAGTGAGCAGGTTCGAAGAGCCCGATGCGGAAATACCGCACGTCAGGATCATTTTTTTGAATAATGTACATGCAGACGAAAACACGATTTGAAAGGACAGGTACCGTCTGAGGGTGTTTCCTCCTGATAGCGGATGGTAAGGGTTTATGCGCGAAAAAGTTCACATTATTTTAACAGGTCACATTTTGCCCGGGTACACAAAAGCAGAAGTATTGTCGGCGCTGGCCAAACTTCTCAAACGGCAGTCAAAGGATGTGGAATTTTTATTACAGGGCACGCCAAATCCTGTTAAACGTAATGTGGACTTAGATGTTGCCCCCATATATGTAAAGACTTTAACAAAAGCTGGGGCAGATTGCAATATCCACCAAATCGGAGAGACGGATCCATCTGGTGCTGACAGATCCAGTACAACATCAACACCCTGTCCCACTGAACACCAGCCTGAATCAAACACCGTTAGATTACCCCAGGGCAGTGTTGATGCCAAACAAAATGGAAAGGCTGTCTTTCATGGATCAGCCAGTGAATATTTTCGTATCTGGATTGTCAATATGCTGCTTACCATAATAACTTTTGGTATTTATGGGGCATGGGCAAAAGTTCGGACACGTCGATATTTTTATTCTCACACCCTGTTGGAAAACCAACCGTTTGATTATCTTGCAAACCCCGTTGCCATACTAAAAGGTCATTTAATAATCGGCACATGTTTTATTTTGTATACTTTAGGGGAGTTTATCAGTCCGCTTGCAAGCCTGATCATCCTATCCATTTCTTATCTGATCCTGCCGGTGTTTATCTATAAATCATTACGGTTTTTTGCGCATAACTCTTCATTTCGAAACATTCGATTTGGATTTTCCGGAACGTTAAAAACCAGTTATATTACGTATCTCCTCCTTCCCCTCCTAATACCGTTAACATTGGGCATCACTTTACCGTACTGGGCGTTCAAACGTAAGCATTATTTTTTCAGCAATATCAGCTTCGGCAATTCAAAAAATGTGTTTAACGGTAAAGCCCGTCCCTTTTATGTTTATTATGGATTTATCACACTGCTATTTATCGGTGGAATGTTTATTGTGGCTTCTTTTATTCTTTTATTTAAGAACTTTTTTTTACAAGCTTTGCCGAATCCTGCTGACAAGGCTCAGCAATTTTCAGCTGGTTTTGTTATTGTTCTGTTCTGTTTGTACGGTCTGCTATTGTTTTTTGGGACCGCTTCACAGCAGTATCTTTTTTCACGCACTACAAATTATTGTTGGACTCAAAGCAGATTTGACAAAATATATTTCAATAGTGATCTGAAGGCCCGGAATCTGGTCTGGATCCAGCCTTCTAACATTCTTGTTATTCTTTTTTCATTTGGATTTATGATTCCTTGGGCTAAAGTGAGACGATACCGTTATGTGCTTGGGTGCTTGACCGTGATTAACTCCCATCATTTGAGCACTATCATTGCATCAGAAGAAACCGAACAAAATGCAATTGGAGACGCTGCGACTGATTTTTTTGATTTCGAAGTTGGACTATGATTACGTTTTCCGGTACCTATTTTGACGGAAAAACTTCAATCGCCCATTTGGTTGAAGTGCGTTTGAAAGGGACGGAGATTCGGGTAAAAGGGTATTCTCCAAAAGATCCACTAATATTTCCTGAGGAACAGTGGCAAATCGAACCAGCATTGGGTAGCCAGAGACGAACGATCAGAACCGAAGACGGTGGCAGGATCGATACCCAAGACTATCTGGCAGTTGAGCAGCTTGAAGTAATTACCGGCCAAAACAAAGGTCTGCGCCTTGTGCATTTCCTGGAGATTCGATGGATCTGGGCAATGTTCTGCATTGCTGGATTGATTTTTCTCACATGGTTTGGTGCTCAATTTGGAATTCCCTACATGGCGATGAAAGCTGCTGACGCGGTTCCGAATTCAGCCCTAAATCAGCTCAGTGAAAAAACATTGAATCTTCTGGATGATCGTTTTCTTTTTCCTTCAAAACTCGAGGAGATAAAAAAAAAGAAGGTACAATCGATTTTCAATCATGTCATTGCTGAATTAGATCCAAGCGGAGATTACTACCTTGTGTTTAGAAGCAGCCCGAAAATCGGTGCCAATGCATTTGCCTTACCGTCAGGCACAATAATTATTACCGATGAATTAATAAGACTGGCAAAAAATGATGGTGCCATCAGCGGTGTGATTGCGCATGAAGCCTGCCACGTATTTCAAAAACACGGTTTACGCACAGTGTTTCAAAATATCGGCATATTTATGTTAATCTCTACGCTGGCAGGTGATGTTGTTTCTATAACATCCGTGGCTGCAACTCTTCCAACCATTTTAATTGAATCCGGCTACGCAAGACAGTTTGAACAGGAGGCAGACCTCGTTGCCGGAAAATATCTCATTAAAACCGGTATTGGAACATTACCATTTCAAGAAATTTTATCCCAATTGGTCAAGGATCATCGTGAGCTTCCCCACTTTTCATTTTTTTCCAACCATCCGGAAACAATGCAAAGAATAAACAAACTGAAAGAGATAGGGACGAGTGATAATCTTCATAGCCAGGTTAAATGAGGAAGGGGATGCGGTGAATGGTGTCCTTCCGGCAAGCCTGCATAGCAGGAAAAAACCAGTATGGAGCGGTTTTTTGGGCGTATGCGCATCCGTCAGACAGGTTTTAATGCCTGGCAGGAGCACATACTCAATTGTGTCGGATTATTCCTCTGGTGGATGTGACTGCTTCTTCATAATTACACTTAAAGCTGGTTCAGATATTCGTACAGTTCAGGAATTATTAGGGCACTCCAGCGTTAAAACACAATGATTTACACTCATTTAACCAAAAAGAATACGATAGGAGCAAAGAGTCCACTTGATACAATGTAAGCTGTGAGCAAATATATTCTCAACTTTTCCAGTGCTGGGGATATCATAATTCTATCGCAATACGTCTTTTCCGAAATTTCATTTATGAATCACAGCAGATTACAACAAACAATAACTTGGGATTCTTCCAGATGATTGCTTAGAATTATCACAAAAAAAATTGTGATATACATTTGATATGTCAATAAAATTGATTAATTTCCAAAAAATTGAGGTCGGTTAATCATATCACAAGCTTTTATAAATTTTAAATTCTTGATCATCTGGAAGAATCACAACATCGGAAGTCAAACAATTTGGTGAGATCGGTTTTTCATATCGCACTTGTAGATCCTGTATGATGTATCTCAGATTCCAAAATATGGTTACTGGATTCAATAAAAAAATCATCCATCGCATCATACCCGATACCTGCGTCAAAAATCAGTATCTTTGAATAATTTTTCTTCATTGAGCAGAATAAATCAGAGGTGCCCCTCCGGTTTTCATTCAACTGTTTTCAATTTTTCAAACACCTCTCTACATGTTGCATAGTTATTGCCGTTGGCACACAAGTTCCTTTTCTATATGTTCATCTCTAAAAAAGGAACGTCTTACCAATCGTTATCTTTCAGTGTATTACATATATTATCGAGTGGTAATATTTTTACTTGTTTTTATTTCATTCATACCACAAATTTCACTGAGTCCGGACAGGCCAAATTTAAGACAAACTGTTATTGTTTGCTTTTTTTAAATTACGATGATTGGTACACTGCTTGCTCGCCAACATTGATGCGGTAAATTATACATGATAAACAAACATTGTATATCATTTTAAAATTGATTCGGTCGTTTGTACAAAATTCTTTTTATAGCTGTGCTGAGAATATAATAAAGGAGAGGAAATGATAAGGGGATTTAATGGAAGAAATATATTGGCAGTGGCTTTTCTTTTACTTGGTTTTTTCTTTATTATAATCCCCGTATATGCTGCAACACCTCAGGTCGCTGCTGGTGGCTGGCATACGGTGGGCGTGAAAACAGACGGCACGGTGGTGGCGGCCGGAAATGGCGATTATGGCCAAGCAAATGTTAGCGGGTGGACCGGTATCGAACAGGTCGCTGCTGGTGGCTGCCATACGGTGGGCGTGAAAACAGACGGCACGGTGGTGGCGGTCGGAATTAACAATAATGGCCAAACCAGTGTAAGCGGGTGGACCGGTATCG
>PNOB01000078.1 GCA_013824585.1 Desulfobacterium sp.
AAATTCCGGATGAGAAAATTCCAGAGGGTCGGAAAGTTACCGTAACATGCCCTGGATGCAAAAAAAAGTTATCTGTAGAGCGTAAGCCGGATATCATTGAAGAAGCCACTTCTTTTCAATTTGATCCAGGGGATAGTGGTTCGGAAGATGCAAATCATTCGGATTTTGGATTCGGGCTTTCCGATGATTATGAACAGCCGGACAGAACATTTGAGTTCATTGAAGATGAAGGAAAAATCGTTTTGATCTGTGAAGAAGATAGCGTCATAAAAGAAAAAATCAAACCGGTTCTCGACTTCATGGAATACCATATTATTGAAACGAACAACGCCAGAGAGGCGATCAAGAAAATGAGGTACAACCTCTTTAACCTCATTATCATTAATGAGGAGTTTGATACCCGGGATCCGGATGCCAACGGTATCATGATATATCTGTCCCGCATGCAGATGTTAGATAGAAGGAAAATGTTTGTCACGATGCTGACCCGGCGTTTTACTACCATGGATCACATGATGGAACTGAATAAGAGTGTTAATCTGATTATCAATTTGAAGAATCTGGATGATATTGAAAAAATATTGCAGCGTGGCATATCGGACAATGATATGTTTTACAGGCTGTATATGGAAAATTTGAAAAGTATTGGACGTTTTTAAAGAGTTTTAAGATGAAATCAGGCAGCAATCCGTATACATGTAACGAATATCGTATTGAGATGATTTTACTTGGATTGAACAACAGACTGAATCAGGAAAATCTTACCCAAGAGGAAAGACAAAAAATCGAGGAAGAGATTGCCCGTCTTGAGTCTGATATGGGCATGTCATAATGAGTATGGAAATCAAGCAGAGAGCGGATATCAGAAAGGTTTCAGAGAAACTGTATCTGATCACTTTATTCCCGCCCATCCCCGGTTTCACCAATTTTATCAGTGTCTGGCTGTATAAGGGGCCTCCTTGTTTTATCGTTGATATCGGCCCGTCCGTAACGATTCCTCAGCTCATCACGGCATTGAAACATCTGGATGTCTCCCGGATTGATTATCTTTTTTTAACGCATATTCATATCGATCATGCCGGCGGAGCTGGCGATTTTCTTCACTTTTTTCCAGATACCCCGATTATTACCCATCCGGAAGGGATTTCCCATCTGGTTGACCCTTCCCGCCTGTGGAAAGGGAGTCTGGATGTATTGGGGGAGATCGCAAAAATCTATGAACCGATTAAACCGGTTCCTGAAGATCTGTTGGTGGATGTCAATGATTTTCACGCCTGTCCGGTTGAGCCCATCCTGACTCCTGGTCATTCTGCCCATCATATCAGTTATCAGTTTGAAGATATTCTGTTCGCAGGTGAGGCAGCCGGAGTCTATTTGTCAGAGGCTGCCGGGCATGAATATTTACGGCCCGCGACCCCGCCTCGCTTTTTTCTGGAGACCTTTGTTCAAAGTCTGGATCGGTTGCTGGACAGGAATGCAGATCTGATCTGTTATGGTCACTGGGGGGCAAAAGAATCCGGCCGTGAATTGATGGAAAAGCATCGGAACCAGTTGTATCTCTGGAATCGGGTTATCGGAGAAGAGATGGATAAGTGGAATCAGGAATTTTTTATTCCGGATTGTATGAAGCGACTTTTTTCCGAAGACACACTGTTGTCCGGTTTTTTTAACATGGATGCGGAAACCCGGAAAAGAGAAGAATATTTTATCACAAACAGCATCAAGGGATTTGGGTTATTTCTCAAGGCTGCTGCTGATAATACGTAACCCATCCAGTGTAAGAGAGGGCTCGATCGCTTCAATTGTGTCGGATACGTTGAATATCAGGCAGGCGAGACCTCCGGTTGCAATCACCTTGGGATGGGATCCCATCTCCTTGTCCATCCGTCTGACAATTCCATCCACAAGCCCTGCATATCCAAAGATAATTCCGGATTTAATGCTTTCTCTTGTATTTTTTCCAATAACCGATTCCGGCGGTTCAAAAAGTTCAACCCTGGGCAGTTTTGAGGCATTCATAAACAGAGCCTCGGATGAGATCATCACACCAGGCGAAATGGCTCCGCCCAGATACTCCCCTTTTTTTGAAATGGCATCAAATGTCGTTGCGGTTCCAAAATCAATAACAATCAGGCTGCAATGATATTTATTGTATGCGGCAACCGCATTTACAATCCGGTCTGCGCCGACCTCGGACGGGTTGTTGTACAAGATGGGCATAGTTGTAATGGTTTTTGCATCCACCCAGATCGGAGCATGGTTCAGGTATTTCTTGCAGAATGATTCATAAATCATGACAACCGGCGGAACAACACAGGAAATGATGGTCTTCTTGATTTCATGGAACTGGATGTTGCTGCTCATAAAGAGACCGGATGCCAGAATAAAGAATTCATCCTCGGTGGCGTTTCTTTCTGTCCGGATTCGCCAGTCTTTTACCAGTCGCTCGCCGTCAAATATCCCTAGAACCGTATTCGTGTTTCCAACATCAATTACAAGAAGCATAAAGAAATCCTTTTCATCCTGTTGAAGCATTTCGAATTTCATCAATGATTTTCAATGTTGCACGGGTGTTTGCAACATTATGACATCTTACAATATGTACCCCGCTGAGTGCGCAGGCAGCAACCGCAGCCTGTGTTCCTGTTTCCACCAGCAGTGAATCCGGAAGGGGGGTTTTGTTTTCGATTTCGCTCAGTTTATTCCGGATAAACGCTTTTCGGGAAGGCCCCACAAGAACAGGGACTTTCAAGTCTAGAAATTCATGAATATGTTTGAGCAGTTGGAAATTATGATCAACTGTTTTTCCAAATCCGATTCCCGGATCAATGATAATTCTGGAGCCATCAATACCTTTATCTATGGCTGAGTGGATGGCTTTTTTCAGAAAAGCCCGGATCTCTCCGACAACATTCTGATAGGTAGGAGATTCCTGCATGTTTTTGGGAGTGCCAAGCATATGCATCAGAATCACAGGAACCTTTGATTCTGCAACCACCATGGCCATGCCCGGGTCCTGTCTCAGAGCACTGATGTCATTAATGATAGAGGCTCCTGCATCCAGTGCCTTTCGGGCAACCCGGGCTTTGGTTGTATCAATGGAAATGGGGATAGAAACATGTTTAGCAAGGGCTGAAATAACCGGTATAACCCGTTTTATTTCTTCCTCTTCAGAGACAGGATCTGAAAATGGTCTGGTGGATTCCCCCCCGATATCCACGATGTCCGCACCCGCTTCAACCATTTTTTCCGCATGGGAAAGCGCCGTGTGAGGATCAATGAATCTTCCACCATCTGAGAAAGAGTCCGGGGTAATATTGACAATCCCCATGATCAGGGTGGTTTGGCCCATATCCAGAGAATGGCCTCCCCACTTGAACTGAAAATACGGCTTGCCAATCATGGTCACACAATTTTTTCCGAACCGGTGTTCGGCGGGGCTGTTTTTTCTTCCCAATGCGTTTGCAGTTCGATTCCCGGCCGCATGGATCGGATCAGTTTGTCCAGCTCAACTCCCTGAACCGTTTCTTTTTCCAGCAGGAGCTCTGCAAGCTTATGAAGAATATCAATATTCTCCTGAAGAGTTGTTTTTGCCTTGTCGTAACTTTCCTTGATCAATCGGCTGATTTCATTATCAATCATTTTTGCGGTTTCTTCGGAGTAATCTTTGTGCTGGGCGATTTCCCGTCCCAGGAAGATCTGTTCCTCACCTTGTGCATAGGAAAGGGGGCCTATCAGTTCACTCATTCCCCAGTTTCGAACCATCTTTTGAGCAAGTTCTGTTGCTTGTTTGATGTCATTGGAAGCCCCGGTGCTGATTCTTTTAAAAATAAGTTCTTCCGCTACCCGTCCGCCAAATGCAACGGAAAGCTCACTTTGTAGTTGATCTTTATATTTAAAATCCCGTTCTTCCGGCAAAAACCAAGTTATTCCTGCGGCACGGCCTCTTGGGATGATGGTAATTTTATTGACCTTATCGGTTTCCGGCAGGAAACGGGCGACCAGGGCATGACCGCCTTCGTGGTAAGCGGTTGTTTTGCGATCTTCTTCCTTGATCACCTTTGATTTTCGCTCAAGTCCCATGTAAACCTTGTCTTTAGAGTCTTCAAAGTCAACCATCTGAAGCTTTTCTTTGTTTCTTTTTGCAGCCAGAAGTGCGGCTTCATTGACAAGATTTTCAAGATCCGCTCCGGAAAATCCAGGCGTGCCTTTGGCAATTGTTTTGATGTCAACATCCGAATCAATCGGGGTTTTGCTTGTATGAACAAGAAGAATTCCTTCCCGGCCTTTAATGTCCGGCAGAGGAACCACAACCTGGCGATCAAAGCGACCGGGTCTCATCAAGGCCGGGTCCAGTACATCCGGACGGTTTGTCGCGGAGATCAGAATAACCCCCTCATTGGATTCAAACCCATCCATTTCCACCAGAAGCTGGTTCAGTGTCTGTTCCCTTTCATCATGACCGCCGCCAAGACCAGCACCACGGTGTCTGCCTACTGCATCAATTTCATCTATAAAGATGATGCAAGGAGCATTCTTTTTTCCCTGGACAAAGAGATCGCGAACACGGGAAGCACCAACACCAACAAACATCTCTACAAAATCCGATCCGCTGATGCTGAAGAAAGGCACACCCGCCTCTCCAGCGATGGCTCTGGCAAGAAGGGTTTTTCCCGTGCCAGGAGAGCCCATTAAAAGCACCCCTTTGGGAATCCGGCCGCCAAGGCGTGTGAATTTTTTTGGATCTTTTAGGAATTCAATGATTTCAGCCAGTTCTTCTTTTGCTTCTTCGATTCCAGCAACATCTTTAAACGTGACCTTTTCTGCATGGTCGGAAAGAAGGCGGGCTCGGCTTTTTCCAAAAGAGAGAGCCTTTCCGCCACCACCCTGCATCTGTCGCATGAAAAAGATCCAGACTCCGATGAGGATAATCATTGGGAACCAGGATATCAGTATGGACATGAACCAGGGGGTTTCAGCAGGGGGCTTTGCATCGATGGCTATGTTTCGCTGCCTTAAAGTGCTGATCAAGTCATTGTCCAGGGGAGCAAAAATTTTAAATCGGCCATTATTGGTATCGGTTACATATAGTTCTTGACCCTGGATAACAACGTTTGAAATCCGATCCTCATCCACCATTTTGAGAAATTCGGAATAGCTGATCGGGGTTTCAGAAATTTGCTGCTGGCTGAAAATATTAATAAGCATTACCACCATTAAGACGATAACGATCCATAAAGACAGATTTTTATAGAAAGGATTCAAATGGTCATACCTCCTGATTTAGACCGGAATGCAGAATAATTGTTAATCCATATAGGGATTTCTATTATATTTGCTTTCCTGAATTTAATAAAGAAAATAAACTTTTTGTTTTTATGACAGAAAATAATAAAAAATTACAGTTTTTTTAGATCCTATACGCTGATATTTTTCATATCTGCGTACCAGATACAAAATGTAATCATCATTATTCATTAAGCAAGAAAAAGTTCTGTCTTCAGTATCATATTTGTTGCCGGTGTGATTTTCATCGAGTTGTCTATTTGATATCCTGCAAGCCAGATGATCCGGTTTTCACAGAGAAGAAGCGGTTTTTCTGTGCGATCTTTCCGGGGTACTTTATGGTTGATAAAGTATTTGCTGATTTTCTGGCTTCCGGTCATACCAAGAGGAGTAAATCGATCGCCTGGAATGCAATTGCGGATGGTCAGCGGGAAATGGATCTGGTTCATATCCATCAGCGCAACATTTTTTTGTTGTTGATCAAGTTCAAATACATGTATCCTGGACAGAATTGAAAACTGAATTTTTACACCGATTTCATGAATCATAATGGTTTTGGGTGAACCATCCAGATCGGAAATCGTGTAGCAGAAGATAAGGTCAGTTGGTTTTTTTTGATCATCTTTCGGCGGACGAGCAACTCTTTTCCGGATGCTCCAACAGGCAAGATTTCCGGAAATATTGACCAGCAGATTGTCCGGCAGGTGAAGCTGGCTGTTGCCAATGGCTTTGGAAATCAGCAACAGAATTTCGTCAATATGCCTCAGGGTGATTTTTTGTAAATTCCCTTTTGCTTTTTGTGTGATTTTCCGTGCGATTCTTCTCTGCAGAGGCATTGGTTTTTCAATAAAACCGGAAATAGAAATCTGAATCGATTGGTCTTTGCTTGAAACGATCAGTCTGCTGGTTTCATGATCAACCATATTTTCTATCCATTCTTCTTCCTGTTGAATAATGGAACTCATCCGGTTTAATGCCTCAATAATTTTGGGATTATAACTGGATTGGAGTTCAGGAATCAGGCGATGCCGGATGCGGTTTCGTGTAAAGCTAATATCCTGATTGGTCTGATCAAGCCTGTATGGCAGTTTGTTTTCCGATAAAAAGGTCATGATCTCTTTTCTGGAAACTTGAATCAGGGGACGGATAATGATTTTCTGGCGAATGGGGGGAATACCGGATATCCCTGACTTGCCGCTGCCCCTGATCAGATTCATCAGAATGAGTTCAGCATTGTCATCCAGATGATGTGCCGTAGCAACTCGGAGATATTCGTTTTTTTGCAAGGTGTTGGAAAAAAAATCATACCGGACTTTTCGTGCCGCATCTTCCAAAGATAATCGGTTCGTTTTTGCATAATGATGAACATCACACTTTTTCAGATGAAAGGGTACGTCCATTTGCTGGGCAAGTGATTGGACAAATTGTTCATCCATCTCAGCATCTTCCGCTCTGAGCTGATGGTTAACATGAGCGACTCCCAGTTTCAAAGACAAGCAGGAGGACAGATGGTGCAGGGCATAAAGAAGTGCCACAGAGTCCGGACCTCCGGAAACCGCGATCAGAATTGTATCTTGTGATTGTACCATATTATAAAAGAGGATTGTATTTTCAACTTTTTTCAGAAACTGACAATCAGTCGGCTTGTTGATCAGTGTTGGCATGTATGGATTCACGGGGTTAAAAAATGATCAAATGTGACACAATAAAAGTAATTTATACAGTATGATACCGGTCTTGCTTTGTCAAGATACTTTGCTCCGTGTTTTTCTCTTGATAAAATACCGGATTGGAACTATAGAGTGTGAACCTGGTTGTACTAGGCGGGGCTTTAGCGGCGCCCTTTACCCGAAATCCGCTTTATGCGGGGCGGAATTCTTTCTGGAGGATTTCCCCTGATCGGCAAATTGTTCTGACCGGTCGCCACGCAACAGACCCCCACGAACCTCGTCAGGTCCGGAAGGAAGCAGCGATAAGTGATGTGGTTTGTGTCGTGGATCGATCCCGGTTATGTTATGATTTTGCTTTTCCGGGGGGTTCGATAGCAAGTGTACAACCAGGCCTTATCCCCATGAACTTTTCCATTTCATGATACCAAGCCCCCTTGACATTGGATGATCCCGTCTTATTTTTCAATTGAATTTTGACGGATCTCGATCCGTATTTGAATACAAGTATATATGCCATATCTTATGTGTTTCATAAATCGTAAATAAATAGATAAAGGATATCAGGAGATTGTTTTTGGACAAACAGGAAATAAAGGTTGAAATAGAGGAAGATTTCGCAAACCTGGATGAAATAGACGTGACGGAGGAAGAGGTCGAAAAAGTTGCATCTGAAGCAGAGCAACAGGAAGATCAACCCGATCCTATGCTTGCAGCCCTTGAGGCAGCAAAGCAGGAAGCAAAGGATAATTATGATCGGTTTTTGAGACAAACGGCCGAGTTTGAGAATTACAAAAAGCGAACCGCAAGAGAGATGAGTGATTTTCGAAAGTATGCAAATGAAACGATCATCAGGGAGCTTTTGCCGGTTGTTGATAATCTTGAACGGGCGATAGAATCATCCGGAGGGGATGAAAAATCCGATTCCTGTGTTGTGGAAGGTGTGGAGATGACCCTGAAATCCATCCTAAAGGTGTTTGATCAGTTTCAGGTAAAACAATTGGAATCCATGGGCAAACCTTTTGATCCGGTTTTTCATCAGGCCGTGATGCGTGAAGAGTCCGAGGCGTATCCGGAAAATACGGTAATCAGGGAATTACAGAAAGGGTATTTATTGCATGAACGTATGATACGACCTGCAATGGTTGTTGTATCAACGGCAAAGCCGGATGACAATAAACAAGAAAAAAATCAATATGAATCAATATAATATACAATTATAAAGAACCGGTATCCAGAATCAGGTAATAACGAAGGAGGAAATAAAATGGGTAAGGTGATCGGGATTGATCTGGGAACAACAAATTCATGTGTTGCTGTTATGGAAGGTGGTGATGCAAAGGTTATCACAAATCCGGAAGGTGGGCGAACAACACCTTCAGTTGTTGCGGTTACGGAAAGCGGAGAGCGTCTTGTGGGGCAGATCGCCAAGCGGCAGGCCATCACCAACCCGGAAAATACGGTTTTTGGTGTAAAACGGCTTATTGGCCGTAAATTCAGTTCTCCAGAGGTTCAGAAGGATAAGACGATTCTTCCGTATAAAATTGAGCAGGCCAGTAACGGTGATACAAGGATTAATATCCGGGGGAAGCAGAACAGCCCTGCTGAAATATCCTCTTTTATTCTTGCCAATATCAAAAACACGGCAGAACAGTATCTTGGTGAACCGGTAACCGATGCGGTAATTACGGTTCCAGCCTATTTTAATGACAGCCAAAGACAGGCAACAAAAGATGCCGGTAAGATTGCAGGCCTGAATGTGCTCAGAATCATTAATGAACCGACCGCAGCATCCCTGGCATATGGTCTGGATAAAAAAAAGGAAGAGATCATTGCTGTTTTCGACCTTGGCGGGGGAACCTTTGATATTTCGGTTCTTGAAATCGGAGAAGGTGTTTTTGAAGTAAAGGCGACAAACGGAGATACGCACCTTGGCGGTGAAGATTTTGATCTGCGCCTGATTGATTACCTGGCCAGCGAGTTCCAGAGGGAACAAGGGATCGATATCCGAAAGGATAAAATGGCTCTTCAACGCCTCAAAGAAGGCGCTGAAAAAGCAAAAATGGAACTCTCCACATCCATGGAAACCGATGTCAATCTTCCGTTTATCACGGCCGATGCCAGTGGCCCCAAACATCTGAACATCAAGGTAACCCGGGCAAAACTGGAATCCCTGATCAGTGATCTCCTGGACAATCTGGAAAAACCGTGTCGAACCGCCATGAAAGATGCAGGCCTTTCTGCAAGCGAGATCGATGAGGTGATTCTTGTGGGCGGCATGACCCGTATGCCGGCAGTGGAGGCCCGGGTCAAGAAGATTTTCGGCAAAGACCCGCATAAAGGGGTGAATCCGGATGAGGTTGTTGCGTTGGGCGCTGCAATCCAGGGGGGTGTCCTGAAAGGCGATGTCAAGGATGTATTGCTGCTGGATGTTACACCGCTATCCCTGGGAATCGAAACCCTGGGCGGTGTCATGACCAAGCTGATTGAAAAAAATACCACAATTCCTACCAAAAAGAGTCAGGTTTTCTCAACAGCGGCTGACAGCCAGCCAGCTGTTTCCATCCATGTGCTTCAAGGGGAAAGAGAGATGGCTCAATACAATAAAACCCTCGGACGGTTTGAGCTTGTGGGGATTCCACCGGCACCGCGAGGCGTTCCTCAGATCGAGGTTACCTTTGATATTGATGCCAACGGCATTGTCAATGTTTCTGCCAAAGATCAGGCCACGAGCAAACAGCAGTCCATTCAGATTACCGCGTCTTCCGGATTGTCGGACGAAGAGATCCAGAGACTGGTAAAAGATGCTGAATTGCATGCAGAAGAGGATAAAAAGAAGAGAGAACTGGTTGAGGCGAGAAATACAGCCGATTCTCTGATCTATCAGACTGAAAAGTCGATTAAGGAACTCGGCGAGAAGGTTGACAATGAAACCAAGAACAAGATTGATGATGTGATCGGCCGGTTGAAAAAAGCGATTGAAGGTGAGGATACAGAAAAGATCAAACAGTTGAGCGAAGAGTTGACTCAGTCTTCCCATAAGCTTGCAGAAGCTGTGTATCAGAAAGCATCTCAGGCTGGGCAGGAACATGCCGGTAATCCAGGCGGAACAGAAGGCGCAGCGCCGCCGGAAGATGATGTGGTGGATGCGGACTTTGAAGAAGTCAAAGATAAGTAAGGCCGTTCCAACTGTAATACATTAAAAACGCTGAGCCAATTTCAAAACGGATTAAAGGCGTCATACCGGCGAAAGCCGATGTCCAGAAAAGAACTGAAAATAATAGATAGCGCTACGCTTTACTGCGTGTCCGGCTTTCGCCGGAACTACAACAACAGACTTTTGAAATTGGCTCACCCTGCTGTGATTTTTCACAGCAGGGTTTTTTTATCCGATTTTGAAGCTTTCCATGGCCCCGGCATACTGTTTTCGGAGCTTGGGTTTTTCAATCTTCCCTGTCGGGTTTCGGGGCACATCACCAAAGATGATCCTGCGGGGACGTTTGTATCGGGGAAGTTCCAGGCAGAAGTCATCAATCTCTTTGGCCGAAAGTTCCTGGCCCGGCTTGACTTGGACAATGGCAGCGGCAATCTCTCCCAGCCGCAGGCTGGGAAGACCGATAATCGCTACATCTTTTATCTTGGGGTGGGACTGGAGAAAATCTTCAATATCAACAGGATAGATGTTTTCACCACCTGTGATAATCACATCTTTCTTGCGATCCACCAGCCAGATAAATCCATCCTCATCCAGTCTGGCCATGTCTCCGGTCAGTAACCAGCCATCAAAAATCGTTTCAGCGGTTGCATCCGGATTTTTATAATACTCTTTCATCACTCCCGGCCCTTTCAGCATCAGTTCACCGATTTTACCCTGTGGAAGCGATTGCCTTTTGTCATCAACAATCCTGTATTCCCAATCAAATCCAGGCACGCCGATGGCACCGACCTTGTGCATGTTTTCAATGCCCAGATGGACGCAGCCCGGGCCTGTGGTTTCTGTAAGTCCATAGTTGGTGTCGTACTGGTGGTTTGGAAATATTTTTTTCCACTCCCTGATCAGGCTTGGCGGAACCGGCTGAGCACCGATATGCATCAGTCTCCATTGATCCAGTTCATAGTTTTCAAGTTTTACTTCACGATTCTCAATGGCAAATAGAATGTCAAGCGCCCAGGGGACAAGCAGCCACACCACGGTAATTTTCTCTTCGGAGATGGCTTCAAGGATCCATCTGGGCTCAATTCCTTTTAAGATTACCGCTCTGGCACCTACGATAAAATTGCCGAACCAGTGCATTTTCGCTCCGGTATGATACAGCGGAGGGATGCAGAGGAAGTTATCTTCATGGGTCTGATTGTGATGGCGATTTTCAACAAAACAGGCAAATTCCAGATTGCGGTGTGTCAAAAGGGTTGCCTTGGGTGTTCCGGTGGTGCCGGAGGTGAAGTAGAGTGCTGCATTATCGGACAGATGAATGGGAATAACTGGTAATTCAGAAGTTTGGTTCTGTATCACCTTATCCATGGGTTCTGCATATTCCGGGCAAAGTGATTCCGGTCCGACAAAGATGTAGTGCTGAACGGTTTTATCAATTTCAGATTTAATGGAATCAATCCGTTCAATAAACTCTTCACCAAAAATAAACGCTTTGGCTTCCGCAGTCTGGGTACATTTTTCGATGGTTTTAGCCACAAAACGGAAATTCAGCGGCACGGCCCAGGCACCGGTTCTGAGGATTCCAAAATAGATCGGAAGCCATTCAATGCAGTTCATCATGAGTTGAACCACACAGTCACCCTTATTGATTCCTTTTTTGATCAGTGCCTGGGCGATCTTGTTTGCCTGGTCATCAAAGGCCTTCCAGGTGATTTCAATACGACGGTTGACAGCAGGGCTTCTTTCAACGAGCGCAATTTCTGAGCCATACATGCGGGCGTTTCTTTCCAGTATTTCTGTGATCAGCATGTCGGAAATATCCTTTTACTATATTTCAATCATCGGAACCGGTTCCGGGACCTCAATGTCACGAGGAGCTGAAATACCGGGGAGCTGTCTGATACATTTTTTTAATTGTCCTCTTATAGTGAAGATACCTTTGTGTGTCAAGCAATTGGGCAGATCACACCAGAGTGAAACCGGCTTTTTCATTTGACCCATGAAAAAGCCGGGTATTGTAAAAAAAGAAATAATCAGTATACTTTTCAAGATTCTATCATATCCGGAATGACAAATGCATCAGGAGTTATTATATTCCTGGCAGAAATGATGTAATTTGTTGGAAGGAGAACAGGATGAAAAAAAGCGACTATCTGTTTCGGTGTCCGGAGTGCGGAACCCGCAACAAGATTCCCGTGGAAAAAATCGGAATCCATGCAACTTGCGGTAAATGCAAGGCGGTTATGAATACAATCGAACTTCTGGAAGATAAACCGGTCATGGTAACAGATGCAAATTTTCATGCCCGAGTGGAAAAGTCTCCGTTGCCGGTGCTGCTGGACTGCTGGGCGCCCTGGTGCGGGCCGTGCAAAATGATGGGTCCTGTGTTCGATGAGCTTGCGCGGGAATGGAAAGGTAGGGTAAGGGTCTGCAAAATCAATGTGGATGAAAACCCGATAATCGCGGGTCGGTTTCAGGTTCAGAGCATTCCTACAATACTGATTCTGGATCGGGGTATTCAGAAGGATTCGATGATCGGAGCCATACCAAAGCATCAGATCATGACAAAGATGGCTTCCTATTTATGACCACCATAAACAAAGAGAGAAGACTGGCTTCCCGGATTTCGGAGTTTTTTGTCAATGGACTGGTACTGAATGATTGCACATTACGATTCATGGAATCCACTTTTGGCAAGGCAACAGCAGAGCATATAGAGGCAGTGATCCGGGATGAAAAGAACTGTGAAAAAGACTCCCTTCTGGAACTGATTTTTTTCCCGGATGAGATATGCCAGATTCAGCTTGAAGATCTGCTGACGCTTGAGCGATTTGCAGATCAGGAGCCGGTGATTCAGCAGCTTGAAAAGATAATGGATGCGGTTGAGATCTGTTTTCCGCAGGAGGTGAAAACAGTCAAGGTTGCTTTTACACGGGATCTTGCAGAACAACTGGTATCCCGATTGAGGATCTGCAACAATCCGGATCAGGAGATTGAGCATTCGGTAAGAGAGAATGTTCATCCGGAACAGGTTGGCCGGGTGCTTGTCCGGATACGAAATGCAGATCTGCCGAAATCACCTCATATCATCCGGTTTTTATGCGATTTTTTTTCCAGAATAGATTTAGATGGGGAAGATTTTTTTCAATATGTGGATTTTCTCATGCAGTTCACCAGTGCGTTAGGCAATACCCTGGATATCTTCAATGCCCTGATGGAAAGAAAAAAAGCCTGTATTCAAGCCATTCAGAAAGCAGCATCGTATGAAAAGCAGTTGGCAAGGTATAATATGGAGGTGATGATCTTGAAGGGGGACAGAAATCCGTGTATAAACATTGAGGAAGCCGAAAAGACTGTTGAGATCATCAACCGGATCAGCTTCAGCATGTTCGGGCGGAGTGATGATCCTGTGGCGGCCCTTCAGAAGGTGGATCTTGGCGAGTGTCATCCAGGTGAGGATTTACAAAAGGTGATCCGGCTGCTGTCTTAATTCGTGCCGGCCTGCTTGGATTGTGAATCTTTATGGATCAGTATTTACATCATGGATACAGTGTGGTAGGCAAAATTTTTGATATCACAGAATATGTCTGTGATATTTTCTTTTCTTATAAAGGAAATTTTTTATGATCATCAGAAAAATGGTTGTGTTTCTTTTTTGGGTTCTGTCTGTGATGCCGGTTCAGGCAGTGTTCAGCCAGGATTCCGGTAAACCGTCAGAGGGTATAACCCAGGAGCAGGAAAGGGTTGTGAATGGGATACTCGACTGTGTGGAAAAACGATACAGCGGTCGTGGATTTTCAGCCCGATTTTTTCAGACATCCACCCTTCAGGCAATGAAAATTACGGATAGTGCAAATGGTCAGGCTTTTTTTAAAAAGCCGGGGATGATGAAATGGGAATACATAAAACCGGATCGTCAGCAGATTATTACAGATGGCACATCGCTGTGGATATATCGGCCAGATGACAAGCAGGTCACGGTTGGTACATTTCCTTCTTTTTTCAGTAACGGCAAGGGAGCAGGTTTCTTGTCCGACATCAGCCTGATCCGGAAAAAATTTATCGTAACCATTGGCGACAGCCTTGTTGCGAGTGAAAATATGCTGAAGCTATGGCCACGGGAAAAAAATATCGATATTTCGGTTATCCAATTATCCATCTCGGCGGAGACGTGTAATGTCATTCGAGTCGTTACTTATAATGCCTATGGGGACGAAACCCGTATAGAGCTAACAGATATCGATTTTTCAGACAGCCAGCCGGACAGTACTTTCCAGTTTACGATTCCGCCGGGTACGGATATTGTTCGAATGGATCAGTGATCAGGGGCTTGGCCGGAAAATACCCTTTGCAGTGTTGCCATGAAACCTGAATTTTCGCCAAGGAGATTTGAATCAGGGAAAGAAAATGAAAGATAAAATCAGAAAACTGGCCAGGGAAAAAAACGCCATTATCCTTTCACATAACTATCAGCCACCTGAAATTCAGGACATCGCAGATCTCTGTGGA
>PNOB01000079.1 GCA_013824585.1 Desulfobacterium sp.
CCGGCGAAAGCTGGAATCCAGTATTTTCAGTTCTTTTCTGGACATCGGCTTTCGCCGGTGTGACGCTTTTTAATCGTTTTGAAATTGGCTCATCGGTCATCTTTTTCTTCCGCACCTCATCCAGCCATCTTTTCTGCTCTTTCTGATATTTTTCTTCTGTCTGGTAGGGATCTGCCTGATCCAGATTTTCATAATCCGGTTTCCCGCCCCTGAATGTCCTGAATAATGCTTTCAGTTTTTCCAGACGTCCGGAACTATTTGAATCCTTGTTGTTCATAAAACTCACCAGGATGATTCAACCCAAGGCTACAGACTGATCACTGCGCCGTTACAGGAAAGGTTAATCAATTCCGCACCGGTTGCCATGCGGGCACCTTCAATCATGTTTTCCTCAGTAACCTTCCTGTATCTGGCGCATGGTGTGCAGACAAGGATCGGGACATTGTTCGCCTGGAGATAGCTTAAATGATCATCCGCACTGTCGCCTGTTGCAGCCCGGATGTTCTCTGCAATTCCCTGCATGGCAATGTTGACACCATCATCCAGAAGAAACACACTTACATTTTTTCCTGCCTGATGGGCTGCCATGGCCAGAAAAAGTGCGCGTGTTGAACGATTGGGGTTATCGGTTCCACATGATAATACAATTACGACATTGTCTGTCATTTGTTTTCCTCCCTTTTTTACAGATATTTCTCATTTTCATCTGACATATCAGTCATCAAATTCCATGTCAAAATCTAATCTCTGCTCTGTTCAAAATCAAATTTCATCTGGTTTTAAATCCAATTTAAAAAGAACTGAATTCCACATTTGTCAAATCAATAAAAATAAGGTAAAGGCTGAAGCAAGGTCAAAAAAATATGAACGTAAAAACCAAAAAAATACCTCCCAAAAAAAACCGAAGCTCTATTCACAGAAAGAAAAAACAGGAACCAGTGCCTTTGGTTCCGAGCGTACGGATGCTGGGAGAAAAAACCATTAAACTGCTGTCCGATACCCGGGCATTTACCCAGCAGACGATTCTTCTCTCCCGCACATTCTTTCCTTTGACCCGTTTACTGGCAAGTGATGAAGAGATCACCCATGAAGAGTTATCCTGCGTTCTGGATGATATCTTTGAGCAGCTTTACCAGCATCCTTTGATTCATCAAAGTCGGAAACTGACACAGTATCTGCGTCAGAACAACCTTATTCCCAATGAAAAAACAACGGAAAAGCTGATTCAGTATGTGATCGATCAGGTACTGCTTCGAAGTCCGATCAATATACCGGAGGTTGTGGTTCAGGAATTCTGGACCTTTTTCCATGAGCTGATGAATGCCCCTGAAATTAAAGGGCTGGTGGAACTGAATCTGGACATTATACGGCTGATTCTGAAAACCTACGAGCCGTTGCTGGTGGAACTGATCAACCTGCTGAAAGAAACAAAAAGAAACACCAAAACCAAATTTACTGTTCTGCTGACCAAAATCAAGGTCATTCGACATGACCTTGTCATTATCAAACGTCAGATCAAAGCCATACGCTATGTGAAACTTTTTTTCCAGACCGACCCAAAAGATTTTCGAGCCCAGGCGCAGATCATCGCAAAAATGGTTCGGGAATTTGGTCCTTTTTTCATCAAAATGGCACAGGTCGCTGCGGCCAATTCGGATTTTCTGCCGGAAGAAATTTCAAGGGAGCTGATGGTTTTTCAGGAAGATGTTCCGCCAATGAGCCCGGAAGAAGTCATTGAGACCATTCAGGAGAGTTTTGGCAGACCGGTAAATGAGTGTTATTATGGTTTTGATCCGGAAAAGCCGTTAAAATCAGGCTCCATCGGCTCGATATACCTTGCCAAAAAACCAGCCATTGAAAACAACAGAGAGGTTCTGATTCCGGTTATTGTCAAAATCGGAAGAACCCGCCTGGATCGGGAATTTCTGATGGGGAAGACCGCACTCAACCTCACCATCCTCAGCAGCCAGTACTGGGCTCCGCATTCCAAACTTGCCCCCTTCCTGGAAGCGATGCAGCAGCAAGTGGATGAGTTTATCAAGGGATTTCAGCAGGAACTTGATTTTTTAAAAGAAGCTGCCGTCCAGGATCGCTTTTACCAACGCAGCAGGGAATCCATATTCTGGCGTGTTCCCAGGGTGTATACGGCAACCCCGCGTATTATTGAAATGGAGTATATTCCCGGGGCTGAAAACGTGATGAGCGCTCTCACCAAAATACCGGATAAAAAATACAGGCGCTTTACAAGGGATATTGCCGCCCGGCTTATATATACGGTTCTGCTGCATGTTCTGATATATCAGGAATTCCATGGTGACCTTCACCCGGGGAATGTTCTTGTAACCCATTTTGGCGAGCTCTTTCTGATCGACTGGGGCAATTGTGTCAATCTGGAAGGGAAGTGGAAACCGTTCTGGGATTACATTGTTGGAGCGCTGACTGCGGATGCAGATCTCTTAACCGATGCATTGATCAAAATGAGCGCCGATTCTGAATTGAACCGGAACAGGCAGAAAGAAATTGCTGCTACATTGGCTCAAACATTGGAACGGAAAAAAATCACTCCCCTGAAATGGAACTTTCTCCTGCAATTATATAAAGAAAGAACAGATGGCCTGCACCGGCGCCTTCAGGTGGTCATGCACCTGATGTCCAATACCCAGCATCTCGGGCTGATCATACAAAGCGACTATCTTCATCTGCTTCGTTCTGTGGTTGCGATTGTCGGAACCTACGTCCGGCTCTATCAAAACCTGCCCAAATACCTGATCCCCTTTGATATCATCAAATCCGTTGCATTGTTCCCAACAACCTTTATCATAGACCGAATGGTTGTGGGGCGAAATCGGCTATACCTTACTCTATCTCAGAGGATACCGATTCCGGAGATATTGAAACCAGACATGGCGCAGGTTCCATCCGCACCGGTCTTTCTCATGGATCAACCGCTGCCTGCAAAAACCAAAAACCATTATTCCTTTCGTACCAACCCCATCTGACCGGGTACAGACGGAAACTGACGATATCAGGATTCAGCAATGAACTGGTTTCCAACCATGTCCGCATGGAGATAATTCTGTTGAAAATATGCTCCCGATTGTGTAGGTAACCAGTTCATTTGCTTTTTTTAACCAAAAGGAGATGCTTCAACCGTAGTAGAAAAAATTGGTATTCTGATCCTGGCTACACGGATGAATCCAATATTTTACATTGTTCATGCCAGGAAGGCGGCGAGATAATGAATGCACGGTTGTTATGTAAAGGAAGTTTGATATGCTTAATTTTTTACCCGGACGTCTGCGCGGAATATTATCTTTTTTTCTGATTTCACTCAACACCATCATTATTTTTATTCCCATCATGCTGGTGGCCATTTTCAAGCTTGCTGTCCCTGTTGCAAAGGTGCAGGATTTTTTTTCAAAAATTCTGATCTCCATTGCCTCCAAATGGGTGGAATGCAATGCTGGTATTTTCCGGTTGATGAACAAAATCCAATGGAAGGTAAGCAAAACCGGCGACCTGAAAAACGATGAATGGTGCCTGATCATTTCAAACCACCAGTCCTGGGTTGACATTTTTGTTATCCAGACACTCCTCCTCCATAAAGTTCCCTATATCAAATTTTTTCTGAAAAAAGAATTGATCTGGGTTCCCCTGATGGGGCTTGCATGGTGGGCTCTGGATTTTCCGTTTATGAAACGCTACTCTCAAAATTTTTTAAAAAAGAACCCCCACTTAAAAGGAAAAGATGTTGAGATCACCCGCAGGGCATGTGAAAAATTTAAAATCAAACCCATATCCATTATGAATTTTATGGAGGGTACCCGGTTTACTGAAAAAAAACATCAACAACAGCAATCTCCTTTTACCCACCTCCTGCGGCCCAAAGCTGGTGGAATTGCCTTTGTCCTCGGCGCAATGGGAGATTATCTGAACAGCATCCTGAACATAACCATAGCCTATCCGGAAGGCATCGCAAGCTTCTGGGATTTTCTCTGCGGCAGGGTCACTGAAATCAGGGTTCACATTGAAAAAATGTCTATCCCAAGTGACATTTTAGGGGATTATGACAACAATCCGGAGCACCGGACCTATTTTCAAAACTGGATCAACACCCTGTGGGCTGAAAAAGATCTCCGGATCAAATATCTGCTTGAAAACAACCCATAAAATGGGAATCCTGAACAAGCGTTTCCCGACCGATACTTTGAGGATCTCTTCTTTTAAACTCAGAACGGATATGACGGACGATCACCGGGTGTTCCCTGTTTTCCTCTTCTCCCCTTAAATAACGAATCAGGATATTATCAACCATTGTGTAATCGGTAACACCGATCTGATCAAAATCGCTGGTTGTAATCCCAAGGCCATCTGTGGGTACAGCGTCAATGCAGGCCTGAAGCGCATCTGCTTTTGATGTTTCATTCTGATTTCGATATTGAGCCACCAGAAATTGAGACAGGCCATACACTTCTGTTTTCCATAAATACTGGAGAAATCCATAATTTCCAACATCTCCGTGCAGCGTCCAGAAACCCAGAAGCAACTCCGTATAGTTATCGGTTGATAAAACCATTCCCTTTTCATAGTGTGCAAGATCAAAAAGGTAAACCATTCTTAACCGTGCCTTGATATTCCCCCTTCTGATTTTTTCCTCATACGATTCCGAGTGTTCTCGATGGTTATTCAACATCAGGTCTTTGTAGAGATTTTGAAAAGCATGAGTCAGATCCTCCTGTTGAAAATGAGTACAGAAGTTTTCACCTATTTTTCGTGCCCGTGAGATTTCATGATCTGTATTGCTCTCAATGGGAATGCTTCTTCCGATCAAACCCATACCAGGAAATTGTTTAACAAGCTCGGATGCGATCACACAGGTCAACGCGCTGTCAATACCTCCTGAAAGGCCGATAACCAGGGACTGAACCGCCGTATTCTTTTTCAGATATTCTCCGGCTGTATCCAGAATATTGTTGTATATGATCTCGTAATTGGTTCGAATGGACAACATGATTCATTTCTCCTCCCCATGAATTGGCATCCTGATAAGACGATTCACGGATTCTACTCCGAATTCATCTTCCCTGCATTTATATCATCATATTTTTTTGAAATAAACTGTTTTTCATGGTAGTCTTGAAACGAAACAATATCATAAGGAGTCAACATGCCCATCAACCTGATCGCCGCCATGTCCTTGAATCGCGTAATCGGAAAGGACAATAAAATTCCATGGAAAATCCCGGGAGAACAAAAATTGTTTCAGCGGATAACGGAAGGTCACACCATTGTCATGGGTAGAAAAACATTTGAATCCATCGGACACCCTTTGCCCAGACGTACCAATATCGTATTAACCCATAAAAAAGGGTATATCATTCCTGGCTGTATTGTAATCAATCATTTTTCAGAGGCCATTGAAGATGATGATCAAAAAAATATTTTTATCATCGGGGGGGAAAAAATATTTAAACTTTTTTTACCCTATGCGGATCATATGTATCTGTCGATCATTCAAAAAAAATTTGAGGGCGATGCCTATTTTCCTGAATTTTCCAATGACGATTTTCAAGTTCTGAACGAAGAACAGATAGAGGCGGTTATCCCTTACAGATTTATTCATTTCAAAAAAAACAGCCGGATTTCCATGACGGATAAAAAGTCTGGCCTGGAACCGGAAAAAACGGTTTTTTCAATATAAATTAAAAAAAGGGGTATCGGATTGATCCGCCCCTTTTTTTAAAGGTGATACCGTAACTGTAATTTTCAATCTACTTTTTTACGTAAATACCTTTTGCCCCGCTCTTGATATCCCCCCGTTTTTTTGCCTTATAAACAAGGTTGGATATCTTTTTTGCATCATATCCTGTTTTGCTGATCAAGGTTTCAACATCAACTCCGTTCTTGCTTTTCTGGATAATGCCAACAACTGTTTCAATAGCGGTTGAAGCATTCGCATCTTCTTTTGAATCCACTTTTTGATTTGAAGTTGTTTTCCTGGCTGGAGCTTTTTTCGCCGCCGCTTTCTTTTTTACCGGAGCTTTTTTTGCAACCGCTTTCTTGACATCCTTCTTTGTCATCGTCTTTGAAGAGATTGCTGTTTTTCCGGCTTTCTCCAGTGCCCTCCCCAATTGTTCGACTTTGGACATGAGTCTTTGCAACTCTTTTTTAATCGCCATCAGGTTATCTTTAAGATTGTTCATGGGTTCAGATTCCTCCTTTTCATTGCTTAAGGGTCTACTCTTTCTTTCAATTCTTTTCCACACTTAAAAAACGGCAGCTTTTTAGGTGATACATTTACGATAGCTCCGGTTTTGGGATTTCTGCCAACATATGCTTTGTATTCCTTCACATAGAAAGAACACAAACCACGGATTTCTACCCGTCCTCCTTCTGCTAAAGTATCAGCCATCTGATCAAAAAAAATGTCAACAATTATTCCTGCTTCTGACTTTGAAATTCCGGCTTTTTCTTTGAGCTTACTGATCAGTTCCATCTTGTTCATCTGTCTATCTCCCGACTCAGGTGTACACTATTTATGTCATTTTTGAGTTTATCGATCGTTTCCTTATCTTCTGTACATGATTATCTTCTTTATAGTTTTGATAATAATATTTATATGTTGTCATTTTGTCAAGCGATTACCGAATCATATTGATGGATTAAATTTTCTTCGCTCCCTTCCCTTGAATGAAACTTCTGTTAAAAACAGCATAAACCCTTGTCAGTAAAGCCTTTGCCGGAAAGATGAAAATGAAGGGATGCTGGATCAGGTTCCTGAAAAATTTGGTTTCCTCTTCTCAGTGAATGCAGTAACAGCCTCGAAAAGATCATTTGACGGGATAATATTGGAACTCATAGAAGCAACATACTTAAGTCCATCTTCAACTGTTTTTCCAATACCATAATTCAGTACATCCTTTGCTGCCATCACGGCCAGAGGAGAACATCCGGCAATCTCATGGGCCATTTTTTCAGCCTCCTGAAAAAGGGTGTCCTTATCCTGATATACATGGTTCACAAGATTAACCTCTTTTGCATATTGCGCATCAATATCCTTTGCAGTAAAGGCCAGCTCCCGGGCAATGCCCTGCCCCACAATATTCGGAAGACGCTGCAGTACACCTACATCTGCGACGAAACCCACCTTTGCCTCTCGTAAAGAAAATGAGGCCGTTTCTGTGCAGAGTCTGATATCACAGGCTGTAATCATATCCAGACCGGCTCCAATACATTTTCCATGCACAGCCGCGATGATTGGTTTCCTGCATTTTTCAAGACAGGTCAATCCATCCTGCAGTTTATATATTTTCTTCAACAACTGAAGTTTCAGACCACCCATCTGCTCCTTAATCATGAGTTCAGGAAGTTCGGGCATCATACCGATCAGATCGATCCCGGCACAAAATATGGATGCTCTTGAAGCAATAATCACCACCCGGATATTGTCATCTTCATCAATATCTGTGCAAATCGGAATTAACTCCTCCCATGCCGGTGGATGCATGGCATTCAGTTTTTCCGGCCGATTCAGATATACCCAGGCAATGGGTGGTTTTTTTTCCACTAAATAGAATTGATAATCCATCTTTTTTCTCCCTCTGATATTATATAACAGTTCGACTTGAATAGGATTGCACCATGAAACCAAAATACATGAAAAAAAATACGAAGATATTTATTTCTTGATTTCTTCAGCAACTGTTTCAGGACTTTCTTTGATATGCTCTGTATAAATAACGTGAGCTGTTTTTGTAGCCAATGCAATCAGGTATATCGTAATGATCACGACTACAATGATATGAAATTTTTCCTTGATCTTTTCAATCATGGTCTGTTCCTTCTTTGTTGTTGTCTGTTGAATTGTCGAACAGTCGATTGTCTGTCCGAAGTTCAATGCACCATTACATATTCATAAACCGAACCGGTATTTTAATCAAGTGATCTGTTTCAACAGGAATACCCTAGCATGCTCTTTCTGATAACAAACATCGTTTGCGAATTCAAGTGAGCCAATTTCAAAAAGTCTGTTGTTGTAGTTCCGGCGAAAGCCGGACACGAAGTACTGTTTTCCAAGCCGCCAGGCGCAACCGTAACACTATCCAGTATTTTCAGTTCTTTTCTGGACATCGGCTTTCGCCGGTGTGACGCTTTTTGATAATTTTGAAATTGGCTCAAGTGAATGTAAATAAAAAAGAGGTGCATCATCAACAACAACCCATGTGATGCACCTCTCTTCAGAAAGGTAAAAGGATTCAAGTGAACTTAAAAACTGTATGTGACCTTTGCGGCTCCCAGATACCAATCTTCTTCATACTGACTGCCTGCAACACCACCAATGGGATCCGGATTGTCCGCGCCGTAGATTACGGCCGTACCGTTCATTACATGGCCTTCCAGCTTCAATACCCAGTTTTCATTAATATCAAAACGGGTAGTCATACAATAATCTTTAGACCAAGCACGATGCTTAGGTTCCAAACCTCCATAGTTTATATACCTTGTCTCTCCATCTTTGTCATCCTTGTTCCGGTAATATTCGGAATAATAAAGCCCCAGTTCAAACCAGTATGTAAACCGATAGGAAAGGCTTCCATAATATCCGACGGCGTCAAACTCAGGAACGTTAAGCATGCCATCTGGTGTTCTGTAATAATCTTTCCAGATCGTATTTTGAATATCCACATTATATGTGGTCTGCATATATTCTGCTGCGAGCACCAGGTTACTCCAGGTATACTCCATGGAACCGGTCAGTGTTCTGGCTTTCACTCTGAATAGAGTGGGATAGGTTTGAGTTACAGTTCCCCCCAACCCGACAGTGGAAGCCGTATTGTTATTGACATCTGTATAAAAGGCCCCCAAACCAGCGGCATCAAGCTGTGTTAGCGCTGCTTGATATGCTTGCTGGGTTGGAGTTAATAAAGCAGCTGGAACACCTCTTAATGGTACCAACTGTTGATAAGCTACTGCATCACTTTTAAGTGCATTTAGATCGATGTAAGTGTTTGCTGCTGCTTTAAAATCATAGCCCCAGTAGGTTCCGCCGATAACCAGGCCTTCGAGCGGTGTATTCCACTTTACTGCGTCTGCGAAAGTTTCATCTACGTTCACAGATTCTAATTCAACATCCGTAATGTGGTAATATTTCTTTAATCCACCCGGAACCTGATCTTTTAATAATTTTGCCGGCCCACCGGTAACAGGCATACTCATGGATCCATACTGCATGTCATATGAAAAAGAACCAACCTTGTTTGCGGGAAGTTCACCGTACATCCCGGCACCCTGAATCAGAGCGGAAGTTTCACGCCAGGCTTCGTTGTAAACACCCTGAGGGAGGAAAATGGGGGTACGGAGCATATCCACGTCACGGGATTCATTATAAAGACCGTTTACCCATTTCATATTACCGGCGCGTACGCCCAACCAGTCACGCCACCTGTAGTCGGCAATTGCCCAGTCAAGAACCACATCATTGTTACCGATGGTTCCCATATCACGGGCAAAAAACTGAACACCCAGTCTGAGCTTTTCCGTTACATCACTGGAAAAGTTGATGCCCATCTCATTAAACTGGGTTGTCCCTTTTTCCGTATCCGCAAAAAAGTTATTTTCATCACTTAGCAGGTAACCCTGAGAAATAAAACCATGCACTTCGATACCGCCTAAATCATCAAATTCCATAGCCTGTACCTGGTTTGCTAAACCAAACAGGACAATAATCATGACAAGAAAAAATTTTTTCATAATATTCATTATTCGGCCTCCTCGTTTCACTTCTTTGACTCCTGAAAATACTTCGATCGGAGTTTTATGTCCATAGGGAATTATCATTTTTTTTTAAAATTGAATCGTAAGAACTTTTATATCGTCTGTAATCTGGCCAGTAGAAACATAACCGATTGCGCCCTTGGTACTTGCGACATATTCGAGCAGGCCTTTCTCTGTTTGAAAAGATCTTGGTATTCTACTCTTTCCAGTAAAGATTTGCTTTTTCCAGTACCTTGAGTATTGTTCCGGTGTTCTTTTGATAAATTTTTTCAAAAATGTCCTATGGATTTCATCACCATTCGGAAGCGTCGCAAAATTTATCTTCTGATTATCATTCCAACTCGTTATTTTCCCAATGAAAATATTTTTTACATCTTCTTCTTTCAATGTATCTGCCGATACGCTTTTATTTGTTATAATTACAACATCATCTGCACCTCCCGTACACGGAAATAAAAGAAAAATTCCGACAATAAAAGCCGTTACTAATCCTGTGATTTTATTAAAATTCATAATTACTCTCCCTATCTTCCTGATTGTTGATACGACTTAAAAAGATTTGAATCCATCACAAACAATGCCTGCACTAACCACATCTGTTTTTGGATTTTACTTTTGGTGATGAATCCCTAACACGATATAAAGTGGATGTAAATAACAAAATATACATTATAATGTATATCTTATAAATAATTCTTTAAAATGTCTTTCTAATAATAACTGCGATTCAGGTAAGCGGACAGGAAGGGTGTTAAATAGAGATAAAGCGATCACACGTTGTCCGGGGTTCTTTACTTGCCTTGTTAAAAAACCTGTGATAATACGTAAAAAAAGATCAGTACATATTAAAATTAACAATTTCGAAAAGTTAGCCAAAAATTTCGTTTTTGACATTGATGACGATGAATCATTATCAATAATAATCGCGGCTGACCTGTCTTTTTAAATACTATTACCCTTTTTTACAAGAGGTTGGAGATGATCAGATATTTTTCAGTAATAGCTGTTTTTTTTACGGTCTTCCATGTCATGTTTTTTCATGCAGACATCTCTCAGGCACAGACGGAAAAACAACTAACCGCAAAAGACTGGCTGAAACAAGGTATTCTCATGGGGAAAAAAGGAAAGTTTGATCAAGCTATACAATGTTTCGATCGATCCCTGGAAATGAACCCACGCCTGGATAAGGCATATCAAAATCGGGGAATCGCGTGGAGTAAAAAAGGAAATTACAAACGTGCTATCGCGGATTTTAACATGGCACTGGAAATCAATCCGAGAAATACGGCCGTATCCTACTACAAACGAATTGCTTTGGAGAATCAAAAAAAAGAAGCCCCTGCCGCAAAACCGGATAAAGAACTCAACTTTGAGGACTGGTTTGCGCAAGGAGTTGCTTTTAATCAGAACAATGATTTTCAAAATGCCATTACCGCATTGAGCGTTGCCATTGATATCGCTCCTCTATCTGTAAAAGCCTATCGGGAAAGAGGTATTGTCTATGATAAAAAAGGGGATTATAAACAGGCGATTAGCGATTACAGCAAAAGTATAGAAATCAATCCTCAAGACAGCAAAATTTTCTGCTACCGTGGGTTTGCAAAAGATAAACTGGGTGAGCTGGATCAAGCCATCGAAGACTACAATCAGGCATTATCCATCAATCCAAAGTATTTTGAGGCCTATACCTACCGTGGGATCGCATGGTTCAAGAAGGGGGATTTTGATCAGGCGATTGAGGATTACAGCAAAGCCATCTCCATCAACCCTGAATATGATGATGCCTACAGTTTCAGAGGACTGGCATGGTCCAAAAAAGGGGATACGGATAAAGCCCTCATCGATTACAACAAAGCAATTCTGATCAATCCAAACGCTGCAAAAGCGCTTAATTTCAGGAGCCTTGTGTTGGGAGAAAAAAGTGACCTGAACCGCGCTGTCCGGGAGATAAACACCGCCCTGGTCATCCATCCGAAAATTGAACAGGAGAAAAAGGAAGAAAAAATACCATCCAGTACCCAGGAAAAAAAAGTTGCAGAACCATCTGAAGAAAGCCTTTCAGCCGGTGATTTGACCGGTATCGGGATAGCCAAATTCGAAAAAGGCGATTACGATGATGCGCTTAAAAGCTTTAGTCAGGCCCTTTCTATCAACGGGATGCATCCGGATGCCTTGACCTACAGGGGAATGATCTGGATACAAAAAGGAAAATATAATGATGCCATTGCGGATTTGGATAAAGTGATTTCCATCCAACCACGCTCCTATCCGGCCAATTTGCAGCTTGGAATTGCATGGGCGAAGAAAAAAGACCATGCAAGAGCCCTTGATCATTTCAGTAAAGCGATTCAGGAAAACCCGGATTCTCCGGAAGCATATACCTATCGAGGATCGATCTTTGCTGAGCAGGATGATCCGGATCGTGCCATGAAGGACTATGATCAAGCACTGTTGATCAACCCACTCTATAGACAAGCGTTAACGCAAAGGGGAATTCTCTGGGGAAAGATGGGTGACCTGGACAAAGCTGTTTCGGATTACAACAAGGCGCTTTCCATCAGCCGTGGAGATGCAGTTGAAAAAACAACGTCCATTGCTGACAGCCGTGGAGATGCGGTTGAAAAAACAACGGCCATTGCTGACAGCAACAAAGAGGATTCTTCGGCTGAAGGAAGCATCCAGGCAAAAAATGCCTTTAATTCAGGAATTGAATTGGGGAAAAAAGGTGATCTGGATAATGCTGTCAAACAGTTTACCAGAGCAATCGAAATCAATCCGACCTTTGTAAAAGCCTATTTCAACCGCGGACTTTTACTCAATCAAAAGGGAAGCTATGTCCAGGCAATCGCGGACTTCAATAAAGCCATTGATATTGAACCTCAGTATGCAAGAGCTTATGTTGAAAGAGGAATCGCATCGAACAAATTAAATGATTATGAACAGGCAATCACTGACTTCAACAAGGCAATCGAGTTGTCTCCAAAGTCTGATGATGCCTATTTCAACAGGGGTTTTTCCTATCAAAAAAAGGATAATCTGGAACTGGCCTTAAAGGACTTCAACAAGACAATCTCCATCAATAAGAGATACACAGAGGCTTACAACCATAGAGGAATCATTTTAAATAAAAATGGCGATGTCACAGGTGCTCTTGAAGATTATAATACAGCGATTGATCTGAATCCAAAATATAGTGCTGCCTATTTTAACCGGGGGTTACTTAACCTTGATCAAAATTCACTGGATAAGGCGATTGAAGATTTTTCCCGGGCCATTGAGCTGCCTCCGACTCTCGCCATATCCTATGTCAAGAGAGGTGTTGCATGGAATAAAAAGGGAAAACCCGATGAAGCTCTTGCGGACATTAACAAAGGTCTTGAATTAACCCCCGAGGATCCTGAGGCTTATTATAACAGGGGTGTTATTCTCAGCGAAAAAAAGAATTATGAAAGTGCCTTGATGGATTTCAGCACAGCCCTTAAAATTAATCCTGATTATGCAGAAGTATACAACAGCAGGGGGGAAATCTTTAGTGAAAAAAATGATTCCACAAAAGCAATGAAGGATTACAACAATGCCCTGAAACTGAATCCAAATTTTGCAGATGCCTATTGTAATCGGGGTATTCTCTGGAGTAGAAAAAATGATGACGATAAGGCCTTACTGGATTTCAACAAGGCCATTTCCATTGATCCCAACTCTTCAAAATCATACTATCACAGAGGTATGGCCCTGAACAGCAAAGGACTCTACTACCCGGCTATTGCAGACTACAATAAAGCCATAGAATTGAATCCACAATTCGCAAAAGCATATAATCAACGAGGCATCTCATGGGATAATAAAAATAATCAACAGCAGGCTATTGCAGACTATACAAAATCCCTGGAAATTGACCCGAAATATGCAGCCGGATACTTTAACCGTGGGCTTGCATGGAGCAAAAAAGAGGATCAAGACAAGGCAATTGAAGATTTCAGTCAGGCGATTACCATTTACCCGAATCATGGTTTAACCTATCTTCAAAGAGGTATCTGTTGGAAAAAAAAGGAACAATACGACAAAGCTATAAACGATTTCAACAAAGCTCTTGAGATTGACCCGCTTTTTGCCAATGCATTTTTACAACGCGGTATCGCGTGGGGGCTGAAAAACAACTATAAAAAGGCCATTGAGGATTACTCAGAGGCGATCGAGTTACAGCCACAACTGGCTGAAGCCTATTATAACAGAGGCCTTGCATGGGATTACCTGGGCAATAAAGAAAAGGCTCTTACCGACAGCGCCAAGGCAGCATCCATTGACTCCCGTTTTGCACAAACCTCATATGATCATTCTGGTCAGGCGAGCAAGGAAGATACCGGAACAAAGAAAACCAAACCCGTCCGCATCAGTAAAGATGCAAAAGAATTTTTAAACAAGGGCCTTGCATGGGATAAGCAGGGAAAATATGATGAAGCGATTGAGGATTACAACAAGGCCATTAAAATAGAGCCGAATTTCGCCTCTGCATTTTTTTACAAAGGGCTTGCCCAGTATAACAAAGGTGAACTGAAAACAGCCCTAACGGATTTTCAGAGAGCACTGAATCTTGATCCGGAGAACAGTGAATATAAAAGAATTGTGTCCAGCCTGAATGCCAAGCTGAAGCAGGATGCATCTCCCCCGAAGGATAATGGGTCCTGATGTGGAGTAGTCAGTAGAGCCAATTTCAAAACGATTAAAAAGCGTCACACCGGCGAAAGTCAGTGCCCAGAAAAGAGCCGAAAATACTGGATTCTAGTTTTCGCCGGA
>PNOB01000080.1 GCA_013824585.1 Desulfobacterium sp.
GAACTTTACAGGATACCTTTTCCGCAGCCAACACCTCCGAGCAGACCGATATCAAGATTATCATGCACCCGTAAACGATAAATAACCTGAACATTGTAACAAAACCTCCCCAATAATTTACTTATATTTCAGTAAACAGACAGGTAACTCTGTGTTTTTTGCTTATTCAAATCCTTGAGCCATTATCCTTCCCAAAGATTCCACGGTTGCATCTTCTTTCTTGGCGATAGATCCTCTGAAATATGGGCAAATCCGTTTTTGATCATTTTATGGGGATTCAATGCCGATATTACAATCCAGATTATTCTGAACGTCCTTTCATGCATTTTTTATACTCTCCCAAGCCAGAATGAATAGGATTGATTTGCCGATTGTGATGAAAATTCGGTGGTGATTGCGCTAAATAGTTGTTAATATGGACGAAGTGCTAATAGGTGTCAAGCGGGAATATCGATTCTGTATTATTTTCACAAGATGCTGTATTCATTAATTTCTTGACAGGTGAATCCATATTGGGCATATTGAGGTATACAATAACAGCATCGGTTCATCCTATCCTTTTTTAAATTTCTTTTGAATTACAACCATATTGATTACCGGAAAGATAGGCTTATATTTTCCAATACGCACTGAAATCATTTAATCCAATCGGTGAATTGCACATATTGTTCAGACCCAAAAACAATAATGAAATGCACAATAAAGGAATGAAATGAAAGCCGAATATATTAATCCTTTTATCAAAGCCACCATTGATGTGGTTAATGTAATGGCTTTTGTAAAGACAAAAGCCAAGAAACCTTATTTAAAAAAAGATGACCTTGCCACTGGAGATGTAAGCACCATTGTCGGGTTGACCGGAGAGGCGACTGGAACTTTTTCGATCAGTTTTGATGAACCGTCAATTATCAAAATTGCATCAAATATGTTTGGCGAAGAAATCACAAAGCTGGATCGAGATGTTACTGAGGTTGCAGGTGAGCTGGCAAATATGATTTCTGGACAGGCCCGACGTGAAATTGAATCCCTGGGCCTTCGCCTTGATGGTGCGATCCCATCCATTTTTTCTGGGAAAAACCATACGATCTATCATATGACTGATGGTCCGAAAATTGCGATCCCCTTCATCATGGATAAAGGATCTTTTACAATGGAAGTGTGTTTTGACTTCTAGAAAACGTAGATAACAAGGTTACATATACTGCCCGATCAATAAACCCAAAAAAACCCCTTGTAGAAGGTTCAGCCGGTATAGGGGAATAGTACAATTCTTTACGCGGACAACCGCTACATATCAACAATATACGAACTCAAATAATTTTTCTGATTGTCATTTTGTAAAAAAAATGCAACTCCAAGTCCCTGTGGAGTGGTTCTTGCGACACTCCCGGTTAGCTTGATATTCTCCTGACTGCTTGGAAGTGAAAACGTCATCGCAATGTTCTGACCAATTGGCAGTAAATAACGTGTCTCGATAAAAGCTCCTGTGGTGCTGATATCTTGAATAAATTCCTGGTAGGCTCTGTCATCTGTGGCATAGTTCACGGAAAGGAAACAGGGTTTCCTTGGATATGTTCTTCTTTCCTTGGACATATTAACGTTTTTCCTTCCATTCCATTCAGGGGCGCATCCTTCAGGCGCATAATCAAAACGCATATCATCATCCAGCAAGGCCCTTTGCCACTTCCTGAACCCTGATACTTTTCCACCCGATTCAATTTCCTGTGCCTCGGAAGATAATTTACGGATAATCTTTTGGAAAGGTGAACTATTTTGCTCATCCATGATTCGCATTGTCCATGTCAAAAATACCTTGAAAACCATGCTACCAAAATAATACTTTCCCAAAGCAACAAAACCGACATGTAGACAGGAACAGTATTCATTAACATCCTCTAAACGTCGCTTTTATAAATCATGAATACTTATATGTCAAAAGAAAAACCAGATCATCTTGAATTATCGATAATCACGGTAATCAATATTATGTTGTTTTGCTTTATACGAAAATTTCCTTACAGTGGTTTCAAGCATCGTTGCTGCAGTGGAAATATTACCTCTCGCATTTTTTAATGCATCAATAAGCATACACTTCTCTAAATTTGCCACTGCTTCCCCAAGGGATTGTGCAGGAAGTGTATTGGATTCCTTTCCTGTTTGTATCGTTGGCGGAAGATTATAGCTATGAAGTACGCCTTCTTCACATAAAAGGACAGCTCTTTCAATACAGTTTTCAAGTTCACGAACATTGCCTGGCCAATGATATCCCATCAGCATGTCAATGGCAGGTGTGGACAATCGTTTAATCTCTTTATGATTTTCGTTTGAATATTTTTCGAGGAAATAATCCGCGAGCAGAAGTATATCTGTCTTTCGTTCCCTGAGAGGCGGCATATATATTGGAAAAACATTGAGGCGGTAATAAAGATCTCCTCGAAAAACTTCTTGTTCCACCGCCATTTCCAGATTCTTATTGGTTGCCGCAATGATCCGGACATCCGTCTTGATGGTATGATGCCCTCCTACCCGCTCAAACTCCCTTTCCTGGAGAACACGAAGCAATTTAACCTGGACATCCAAATCAATCGAACCGATTTCATCCAAAAAAATGGTTCCTTTGTGTGCAAGTTCAAATTTTCCCATTTTCTGTTTAATTGCACCTGTAAACGACCCTTTTTCATGGCCAAACAGTTCACTTTCAATCAGGTTGGAAGGCAGTGCTGCACAGTTTACCTTTACAAAATTCTGTTTGGACCGAGGACTGTTATAGTGAATTGAGTTGGCCACAAGCTCTTTACCCGTGCCGCTCTCTCCCCGAATCAACACAGTGGCGTTGCTTTTTGATACTTGTGAAATCATTTGATAAACTTCACGCATTTTATTACTGTTGCCCACTATATTGTTAAATCGATACTTATTTTCAAGTTCATTTCGAAGCCTCGTGTTCTCATTTTTCAACTGTTCTTTTTCCGTACGTATTTTTTCAAGATTGATCACATGATTCGCAATCATTGTTGCAACAACCGAAAGATATTCTACCCCTTCCTTAAGAGAATAATCTGGCTGATACACTCTGTCCACACTCAATGCCCCGATCACTTGATTGCCCTTTTTAACCGGAACACAGATAAATGATAACTCATCTTTTAGCTTTCTCTTTCGTGTTGCCGTCCGATCCAAAAAAAGCGGCTCTTCACTGATTTTTGGAATGGCGATTGGCTTTCCGTCCTGAATCACTCGTCCGGTTACACCTTCTCCAACTTTGTATTTTCCTTTGATGATTTCACTTTGAGAAAGACCGTGGGCGATTTCAATACTGATTTCATTTCGAAGGGGATTTAATATGGTCACGGTTCCTCGAACCATTTCCATTGAATTCGAAAGAATATCCAAAACCCTGTATAAAGACTTTTTCAGATCCAGATGTTCATTCAAAGCCTTGCTGATTTCATAAAAAAGAGTTATTTCTTCTATGTGTTTCATGATAATATTCTTTCTAAGAATTATTAAGGATAAATAAAAGTTAACTATATTGAATGCACGCATATAAAAAATAACATTTTTGTAACATGGTCATTTAAAATTTGTCAATCAGATAAACCCATATGACATTTTATGTTTCTTCACATTGGCTTCAAATATGAGATTGAAATAAAAATTTATAGAACCAACCGTTATGAAAGAATGTAAAAAGCAGCAGGACAGCATCACAAACAGCATCCAACTTGCTGAATATTTTCAAATCGATCAAAAATCCATTGATCTGGTCATTCAAAAATATCCCATGAAGATCCCGCACCATTACCTTTCTATAATCAAAAAAAATGGTGATTCGTTATGGAAACAAGCGGTTCCGGATATAAGAGAACTTGAGATTAACCAACTGAAGGATGATCCTCTCCATGAAGAGAATCAGTCTCCCACGCCGAATTTAATTCATCGGTACCCTGACCGGGCGGTGTTCCTGGTCTCGGATCAGTGCGCCATGTATTGCCGGTATTGCATGCGAAAAAGAAAAATCGGACACGACATTCTTTTCGATAATGATTTTGTTGAAAAAGGGATTGCATATATCCGGAATCATAAAGACATCCGGGATATCATCCTGTCTGGTGGTGATCCACTCATGCTTGATGATAAAAAACTCGATAGTATCCTGAAACGCTTGAAAAAAATACATCACATCGAGATGATCAGAATCCATACTCGGATTCCTTGTGTTCTTCCCCAGAGAATCACCCATGATCTTGCCGAAATCCTTCAGAAGTACCATCCGATTTATCTGAATACACATTTTAACCATCCGGATGAGATTACACCTGAATCCAAAAAAGCGTGTTCAATCCTTGCTGATGCCGGTATTCCTCTGGGCTGCCAGACCGTGCTGTTGAAAGGTGTAAATGATTCTCCACAAATTATGCAGAAACTGATGCAGAAACTTGTTCAAATTCGAGTAAAACCATATTATATTCACCATCCCGATCCTGTTCGAGGAACCGGTCATTTCAGACTTCCGATCCAAACTGGCTTAAAAATCATGGAATACCTTCAAGGAAATATATCTGGATTATGTGTTCCTCGATACATGATTGACCTTCCCAAGGGAGGTGGAAAAGTGCCGCTTCAACCGGATTATATTGATCAATCAAAAAGCCCGAGACTTATTGTTCGGAATTACAAAGGTGAGTTATTTGAATACCCTGATGGCTAAAAACAGAAACAGACTTAAGAGCCAATTTCAAAACTATTAAAAAGCGTCACACCGGCGAAAGTCGGTGCCCAGCAACGAGCCGAAAATACTGGATTCTAGTTTTCGCCGGAACTACACAACAGACTTTTGAAATTGGCTCTTAAGAAAAATTTGGACCTCTCGACTTTTTGATTCGAATAATCCGAGGTCGATATTGATCTTGCCTGCCCATTTTATTGGTTTATATCTTGATAAAAACAATGGAGACCAGAAAAAAAAGAGTTATTCATTTCTTGACAGACTTTAGTATCAGATGAATTTTTTTTTCAGAAACCAACCCCTCCCGAAGGATTACGGGAGGGGTAGTTGTCACGTCAATAACCGTTGAACCCAAACCACCTTTCAGCAGGCCGGCATCCAGAATCAAATCTGAGCATCGAACGATTTCAGAATCAAGATTTGGAATATATGAACATCCTCCCTGCTGAGATAGATTCGCGCTGGTCCCGATGATTGGATTTTCAAGCGCATTCACAAGGGCAACAGCAACTTTGTGTGCTGGTATCCGGATACCAATTTTTCCAGTTCCGGCGGTAAGAGACTGAGGCAGATTTTTCCCTGCGTTAAAAACCAGGGTCAGTCCTCCAGGCCAGAATGTCTCCATCAGGGTAACGGCTACAGGAGGAATGCATGTGACAATCGATTCCAGGGCCTTTCGATTTTTCACCAGCACCAATAAAGGATTATTCTCAGAACGCTGCTTGGCCTTAAAAACATTTTGCACAGCGACTGGATTCAAGGCATCCGCAGCAAGGCCATACAAACAGGTTGTCGGAAAAATAACCATCCCACCATTCAAAATAACGCCAGCAGCCATTTGAATGAACTCAGGCTGTGGCGAATTTGAATCAATACTGATTATCTTATCGGATGTTTTCAAACTTCTTTGCTTTTTGTTCCACTGCTGCTGCCATTTCTGATTTAAAGGCATCCAGCCTTTTCACAAGTTCAAGATCGGAAACCGCAAGAATTTGTACGGCGAGAATTCCTGCATTCCTTGCACCTGGCTTGTCAATCGCAACTGTTGCGACCGGAATCCCCGGCGGCATCTGCACTGTTGAAAGAAGGGAATCAAGCCCCTGAACAGAGGAAGCATTGATTGGGACACCGATAACCGGCAAGGTTGTATGAGCTGCAATACTCCCGGCAAGATGAGCGGCAAGCCCAGCTGCTGCAATAATCACTTTTAAACCTCTATCCCGGGCGGTTGTAGCATACTTTGCTGCTCTATCCGGGCTTCTGTGCGCGGAGGCTACTGTAATCTCAAAAGGGACACCAAACTGACGCAAGGCAGCCATGGTTTCTTCCATAACCTTGAGGTCTGAATCGCTCCCCATAACAATACCCACCAAAGGTTTTCGGGCAATACGTTTCACCGCTTTCTGACCGATATCTTTACGAAAATAAACATCTTTCCAATCGATGTTCGAAACAGCAGCATACGACTTTTGAATCGCTTTTTCCACGGTATCTCCAAGGGATGTCACCCCTAAGACACGACCTCCAGTAGCAACAATCATATCCTTATTTTTACTGGTTCCTGCATGAAAAACAAAAGTATCTCGCATGCGTTTCACCTTATCGAGCCCGGAAATCGGCATTCCTTTTTGATAGGACCCGGGATATCCCCCGGAAGCCATAACAACACAAACCGTTGCCCGGTCATCAATTTCCAGAGCACACTCATGAAGGCGCTCTTCAGAAATCGCTTCCATAATCGGAATGATATCACTTTTCAGTCGCATCAGCAGGGGTTGGGCCTCAGGATCGCCAAACCGGGCATTGAATTCAAGAACTTGGATATTATCATTATCGATCATCAATCCGGCATAAAGCACTCCTTTATATTTTCTGCCCTCTGCCGACATTGCCCTGACAGTTGGAATCATCACTTCGTTCATAATTTTTTGATGCAGGTGTTCGGTTACAACAGGTGCTGGAGAATAGGCTCCCATTCCACCAGTATTGGGGCCTTTATCATCATCAAAAATTGCCTTATGGTCTTGGGATGACGGCAGGGCAAGAACGGTTTTTCCATCCGTAAAAGCAAGGAATGAAACCTCCTCTCCTTTCAAACATTTCTCAATCACCACTTTTTTCCCAGCATCTCCAAATGCTTTTTTTGTAAAAATCTCGTCCAAGGCTTGTTTCGTGTATTTTTCAGTAGCACAAACAAAAACTCCCTTACCAGATGCCAAGCCATCTGCTTTGATCACAATGGGCGTTCCTACTGAATCAACATATTGTTTTGCTTTTGAAAGAGAAGTAAATGTTTTCCCCTTTGCTGTCGGGATATTGTATTTATTCATCAATTTTTTTGCAAAAGATTTACTTGCTTCAAGTTCAGCTGCTTTCTTAGATACACCAAAAATTTTTAACCCCTTCTTTTCAAAAATATCTACAATTCCTTTTGCAAGAGGAGCTTCCGGACCAACGACTGTGAGATCAATTTCTTCTTTTTGGGCAAACTCAAGAAGTTTATGAATATCCTCTGCATTGATCGGAATACATGTGGCCAGATCCGCAATACCCGCATTCCCAGGAGCACAAAAAATTTTTGTTGCTTTTGGACTTTTTGAAATTTTCCATACAAGGGCATGTTCTCTTCCACCACTTCCAACCACTAGAATCTTCATAAGGCCTCCGTTCGAGTATCTATTTCTAACCGGGAAATTATATTTTTTCTTTTGACCGTTCGAGGCACAATTCAATCAACTTATCAAGCAGCTTCCCGAACGGAATACCCGCTGTTTTCGCAGCAAGGGGAAAAAGGCTTGTGTTTGTCATTCCTGGGATGGTGTTTGTCTCTAGAACATATACATCCTCTCCATCCACAATCATATCTGTCCGGCTGTAATCATTGCAATATAGTACCTTGTGTGCAAGCTTGGCACATTCTTGAACCCTTTCTGTCAACTGCTCACCCAGACGGGCAGGACAGATCTCATTGGTGGCTCCTGGTGTGTATTTTGCTGAATAGTCAAAAAATTCATATGCTTCATTCGGAATAATTTCAACAACCGGAAGGGTGATTACCTCTTTGTTTCCAAGAACACTCCCTGTCACTTCAATTCCTTTGATATACTTTTCAGCCATAACCGTGTCATCGTGTTGAAAAGCGATATCAACGGCAGATAGAAGATCTTCTTCAGATCTCACAATACTCATCCCGATGCTGGACCCTCCCTTTACCGGCTTCACAACAACAGGCAAACCGAGCTTCCGAATAATCTGATCTGGATTTATATCTTCCCCTTTATTGAATACCTGATATGGAGGGGTCACAAGACCGGCTTGTTCGTAGATCTGCTTTGAAACCATCTTGTTCATTGCAAGAGCGCTTCCAAGCACACCCGTGCCCTGGTAGGGTATGTTCAGAAGATCAAGAAGACCCTGAATCGTACCATCTTCTCCATGGAGGCCATGAAGGATAATCAAAGCAACATCAATTTGTTCTGCGTCAGCGACAAGTTTACCAAGATCGTATTTCGGATCAAAACGGAAGATCTGATATTTTGTCTTATCCAGGACATCAAATACCTGATCGCCGCTTTTTAATGACACATCGCGTTCAGAAGAAATACCACCTGAAAGAAGGGCGACTTTTAATCTATTCATGAATTAAAAATTTTCTGTTTGGCCTTATTATACTCGTCAATGGTTATCAGGTTTTTATCAAGCATGTGGACTAGCGTTGTCAGTTCACGGACATGAACTGTTTCCGGATCCTCTAAAAGGCCTTTTGCATTAAAAACCTGGGTATCGATCTCTTTGCTCTTTCCTGAATTGTCAATTTTCAGGGATGCGAGTCCTCCCAATATGCTGACTTCAATGGATTTTCCCCTAAACATGGGTAGTGACAGCATATCATTAAGTGACTTCCCTTCTGCTTTCATTCGCTTTCGTGTCAGGTATCCCATTAAAATCATGGCTCCTGTGCCTCCTAAAAAAATCCACAGCATGTAACTTACGACTCCTCGAAAAAAAAGGACCAGGATCCCTAACCCTGCAATTAAAAAAATATGAAGTACCAGAATAAAATATGCCGTGAAAATACTTTTAAGAACACCTTCTTGATTGGTTTTATCTTTCAGTTTCATTGATAAAAACTGCCTTGCGTTTCATTATTGTTTTTAGAAAAACATCTATATCTGTTGAAACTCACTTTTTTGATTCCAAGGCATTGGATACCTTTTCCAAATAATACTGGGGCATATCCAATTCCAAGGTTGTATTTCGAATTGAATTCAATTTAAAGATCATATAGTTCAACTTCTTGATTGTCTTATATCGCTCTTGGGTATCCTTCATTCCAGACAACATATCCTCTGTTTTTTGAATCTGTTTCCGCAATTCAATCTCAGGTGGAAGAAAATTGGCATTTTTTAAAATTTTATATGCAATTCTAAGATCTTCCGGAATATTGGCTTCTTCGAACTGAATTGGCTTTCCAGCTCCTGGAAGATTTTTAAACACTCCATCCTTCTGTGCTTTTTGAATTCTCTCTTCAACAATTTTTTCAAAACCGGAGAGCATCATATCCCTATTGGTTTAAACTCCTTATTATCAAATCATGATACCAAACAATCATCTCATAAACTTTTTGAAAAATAAGAAATGGATGTAAAAGATTCGTATAAAAAAGTCAAGTTACAATAAACACTTGCATAACTGGATAGTGATTAATTTTTATGCTATATGTTTCAATTCGTGTTCTCTGGTCTCCTGTGATACTGTTTATTGTATATTATTAATCCCGTCAGTAAAAGAAAAATATTTTGAACAAAATTGAACAAAAATTGAACAAATGGCTTTCACCGGTAAAAGAAGACCTGTCCCCCCTCTATCTTGTCGGAGGGGCAGTTCGGGATCATCTTCTGGATCGGGAAATAAAGGATGTGGATATTGCTTGTGTAAAACCAGAAGAAACCGCAAACTGTATAGGGCAATATCATGATAGTGCAATCGTTCTTTTTAACAAAAAACAGAATGCTGTCTGTTATCGTGTTATTGATCGTAACAATAAAGACAATTTTCTTGATATTGTTCAGCTTCGGAACAACTCTATCTTCGAAGATCTTCAGGAACGAGACTTTACCTTTAATTCTATTGCTGTTCAGATCAATAGGAAGGGACAAATTGAAAAAATTATTGACCCACTGAATGGCGCTGAAGACCTTCAGAACCGACTGATCAGAATTTCTTCTTTACACGCCTTTCAGTCCGACCCATTGCGAATCCTTCGTGCTTTTCGATTTTCCGCAGAGCTGGATTTTTGTTTGGAAAAAAGAACGAAACTACTGATTAATGATCAATTCTCACTGATTTCATCCGTTTCCATTGAACGGATAATGGCTGAAGTTTTCAAGATATTCGCAACTGACCGAGCTGCCCGACATGTCCGCCATATAGATAAAATCGGCCTCCTTGAGATAATATTCCCTGAAATCAAAAAGATGAAGGGTTGTGGACAAAATGATTATCATCATCTTGATGTATGGGATCATTCCATGATGGTTCTTGACAATTGTGAAGAAATAAGCTCAAACCTGAACCATTATTTTCCCGAATCTGCCATTCAAATTCAAAACACCTTGAGTATGAACAACCGTATTGTCCTGATGAAAATGGCTGCTTTGCTCCATGATATCGGCAAACCCGATACCCGAAAAATAAACAAAAATTCAGGTGATATCACTTTTCACAACCATGACCGGGCAGGACAAGAAATCATTTGCAGTCTGTCAAAAAGGGTAAAAATGTCCAAACAGGATCAGATATTTCTTGAATCAATGGTGGACAATCATATGCATATTCTGTTTTTATCCAGGCCGGATGTCAAAGAAAAAACCGTTTTAAAATGGCTTTGTAAATTAGGGGACAATTTCATTCCACTTGTTATTATTGAAATGGCTGACTGTAAAAGTACCCTTGGTACTGCCTCCAGCAAAGCGGTCATTGATCATCATCTGACCTGGTCAAGGGACATGATCAACAACTATTTTCATGAAACCAAACAAAAGATAGAGAAAGTAAGCCTGATTAATGGTAAAGATCTGATTGCCCTTGGGATGTCGCCTGGTCCTCGATTGGGTCAAATCCTTAGAACCATAAGAGAAGCGCAAGACCTGGGTACAATACAAAATTACAACCAAGGACTTGCTCTGGCAAAAAGGATTATTACAAACCATGACCATTTGTAATCGTGATTTTTCAAGCAACACATTTTAAAATTTACAAAAAAGCACTTGACATTAATTGAAAAATCAATATTTTTCGATTTTTCATAAGCATATAAAAAAGGAGAAAAAAATGATCCGTGTTGAAAATCTGACAAAGTACTACAATAAATTTTGCGCTGTGGATCAAATCAACCTCCACATCCGGAAAGGTGAAATTCTTGGTTTGCTCGGGCCGAATGGAGCCGGGAAAACAACAACCCTAAGGATGTTGACAGGGTTTTTCCTGCCAACCTCTGGCAATATTCACGTGAAAAATTTTTCCATCTGGGAGAATGCTCTAGAAATAAAAAAACTGATCGGCTATCTGCCTGAATCTGCTCCACTTTATCATGGCATGTTGGTATACGACTATTTGAATTATATTGCCAATATTCGTGGTCTTACTCAAGATCAAAAAATTTCAAGATTGAAAAAATTGGCTACCCTGTGCGGTCTTAACAATATCATGCATAAGCCAATCAGCGAGTTGTCAAAAGGTCTGAAACAAAGAGTCGGCATTGCACATGCAATGATGAGTGACCCGGAAATACTTGTCCTGGATGAACCAACCTCAGGGTTGGATCCAAACCAAATTGTTGAGATTCGTGAAATCATTCGTCAGATTGGAAAAGAAAAAACCATTGTTCTGTCAACTCACATTCTGAGTGAAGCTGAAGCAGCATGTGATCGTATCGTTATCATCAATCAAGGAAAAATTGTTGCAGATGGAAGTACGGAATCCCTGAAACAGACCGGTAACAGGGAATATGGAATCAGACTTTCTTTGATGAATGCAAACGAAGATCATATCAAAAAGAAGCTAACGGCTGTTGAAGGGATTTCAAACTTAGATATGCTTCCTTCAGATGATCCAGAGATATTGAGTCTGATGCTCACTTGCAAAAGCAAAGATGATATTCGAGGTATGATTTATCAAAAAATAAAAGAAACCGAATGGATATTGATTGACTTTCACCAAGAAGGTAAATCGTTGGAGAACATTTTTCGTGAACTGACCAAGGAGAACTGATATGAGGCAGGTAACCCATATTTTTAATAAAGAATTTAAAGACTATTTCATCTCCCCGATTGCATACATCGTAATATCCGTATTTCTTATTGCAACCGGGTGGTTATTCTTTTCAACATTTTTTCTGTATAACCAAGTCAGCCTTAGGAACTTTTTTTCACTGCTGCCACTGATTTTTTCTTTTGTGATCCCGGCCGTAACCATGAGGCTTTTTTCTGAAGAAATCAACATTGGGTCTTATGAAATCTTACTGACCATGCCTGTCACATTCAAAGATGTAATTTTCGGAAAACTATTGGCAGGTGCAGCGATGGTGGTAGCGATGCTGGTGCCGACATTTGCTTACGCAATTACCGTAGCATTCCTTGGTGAACTCGACTGGGGACCAATTGTTGGTGGTTATTTCGGTGCCATTCTACTGGGAGTGGCCTTTTCGTCAATCGGTTTGTTCGCTTCCTCTCTTACTCGGAATCAGATCATCGCTTTTATCATTGGTATGGCCATCTGTTTCAGCCTTACTCTGATCGATAAAATGCTGTTCCTTTTTCCTGGTTCAATACTTGGTGTAATTGGATACATAGGCGCAGATTTTCACTTCCAGAATATCTCGAAAGGCATCATTGATTCCCGGGATATCATTTATTTTCTCAGCGTAATTTTTATCAGCCTTTATGGTGCACAGCTTGCGATGCAAGAAAAGGAATAAGGAGAATATGATGGGCACGACAAACAGATCCGGGAAATATATTAAATTTGTTATCTATCTGATTATCATTGTTCTACTCAATGTTGTAAGCACGACCTTATTTTCAAGGGTTGATTTAACCAGTAATAAAATATACTCCATCTCTGATGCGAGTAAAAAAGTAGTGGCAACTCTTTCAGAGCCGTTAACCATCAACGTTTTTTTCACTAAAAATCTTCCTGCACCTTATAATAATACAGAACAGTATCTTCATGATCTCCTTGAAGAATATTCAATTTACGCAGGTAAGCACAATAACTTCTTCAACTATCAATTTTACGATATCAGCCCAGATGGGGAGGATGGGAGTGAAACCAGTAAAGATCACCGGGACCTTGCCAGAAATTACGGAATCACACCGGTTCAAATCCGGGCAATTGAAAGGGATGAGCTAAAATTTAAAAATGCATACATGGGCCTTGTAATTATACACGGTGACATTATTGAGAAAATACCGACCATCGCCTCAGCAGATGGCCTTGAATATAAAATCACAACATCTATTCAAAAGATGAACAACAAAATCAGTGCCCTTCTTGCTTTGAAAAAGAAAATAAACATTACTCTTTATCTTTCTTCTTCCATGAAACAAGTTGCTCCCTATATGGGGTTAAAGGATCTTCCGGAGCTTCCTGATAAAATTGAAAAAGCAGTTGAAAAGTTGAATGGAAAAAACTACGGCAAACTTGAATTTACCTATCTTGATCCTTCAACGGATCCAGAGCTTGTAAAAGAAGCAACCCAACAAGGTTTAATGACCCTGAAATGGCCCGCAGTCCCAAATCGAAACATACAGCCTGGTTCAGGTATTATCGGACTTGTCATGAAATATGGTGAAAAGGCAATTGATATACAACTGCTGAGCATGTTTCAGTTTCCCCTCATCGGTACAAAATATGAACTGATAGACATGGCGGATCTGGATGACATGTTGAATGAAAATATTGAAACTTTAATCGATATTAATGAAAACATCGGATTTCTTTCCGATCACGGAACATTGAGCCTTTTTAACAATCCACAGGTAAATCCAATGGAAGGAGGACAAACCGAGGGGCTTTCCAATTTCAATTCTCTGATATCTCAGAATTATTCTTTTAAGCATATCCGTCTTAAAGAAGAAAACATCCCTGAGAGCCTTAATAGTTTAGTGATTGCCGGGCCAACGGAAAATTTTACCGACTATGAATTATATCAAATCGATCAGTTTTTGATGAAGGGAAAAAGCCTTGCTATTTTTACAGATTCATTTAATGAAGTTATGCCTCAAAATCAACAGCCTTTTGCATTTAACCAGGGACCAACATATTTGCCTTTGAATACCGGACTTGAAAAACTGCTCAATCATTATGGTATTCAAATAAAAAAATCCTTTGTGCTGGATGAGAATTGCTATAAACAAGAAAAACCCGCACAATTTGGCGG
>PNOB01000081.1 GCA_013824585.1 Desulfobacterium sp.
AAAGCAAGGGGAGAGAAAGCCATGAAAACAAAAAAAGGTTTACGTTTTTAGACGTAAACCCTTTTTTTGCTGGTGCCGAGAGACGGAATTGAACCGCCGACACGAGGATTTTCAGTCCTCTGCTCTACCGACTGAGCTACCTCGGCTCACAAACAAGTGCTTTTATTAATGGATACCTGAGGCTTTGTCAAGAAATTTGTTTCCCATGTCACCAAAAAGAAATTGGATAATCGTGAAGGCGGCAATGGGGGCTGTTTCTGCTTTTAAAATGCGTGGCCCTAAAGAGGCGATCGAAAAATCAGATTGTCGGGCCTGTTCAATCTCATTGTCAGAAAACCCGCCTTCCGGTCCCAGGATAAGAATGATTCTGTTTTCCGGGGTTTGGGGTTTATCTTTGGGGATTTTGATCGGTGTCTTGCTGTTTTCCCAGAACAGAATACAGGTATCGCAGGTTTTGCCAAAAGCCAGTAGCTCTTTAAAGGATAAGACCGGACCGATTTCAGGGATGATGCTCCGTCTGCATTGCTTTAATGATTCTTTTGTTATTTTCTCCCACCGCTCCATGCGTTTTGTCAGACGGCTGGTATCCGGACGGGCAATAGAACGTTCCGCGATATAGGGTATGAATTGTGTCATGCCCAGTTCTGTCAACTGTCGCACAAGATGATCCATTTTATTGTCTTTCAACAGTGCCTGGGCCATGATAATCTGGATCGGCGACTCGGTCCGGGGTTCGATTTTTTCAAGGATGGTCACCTGTATTTTATTCGAAGACAGGCTGTCGATTTTTGCTTTGTATTCCGTTCCTGTTCCGTCAAACAACTGGATCTCATGGCCAGAAGACAGGCGAAGGACATTCTGAATATGGTTGGCTTCATCTCCGTAAATTGCGGCGGACGAGCCATTGATATCTTTGGGTTGTACTGAAAATCTTCTCATGATACAGTTCGGCTCAATTTTTGATTCTCAAAATTTTTAATGTGTTCATATCGTTAATTATTTATCCCTTTTCATTTTGGGCAAAAATTCGGATTTTGTAAAGGCCTTTTTTTGTTATTGGTATACAAGTAAATGCCTTGACACTGGATATGGGGTATGTTAATTTTCCAAAAATTATAGGGGCTTGATCGATTTGGACTGTATTTTTGTGCGGTTATTTTAAATGAAGCGGGGTTGATATAATGGAAAAGAGTGAACCCGGTAAAAATACAAAAGATTCAACGATGGACGAAGACGAAATTATTGAACTGACAGATCTGGCTGATGATGACGGGATCATTGAACTGGCAGATATAATTGAGCCTTCTGAATCGAATGATGCGATTATCGAGCTGATCGAAACAGTCGATGAAGAAGATATCATTGAGCTGACAGATTCCCTCGACCTTTCTGAGGATGATGACGAGATTATTGAACTCACAGATGCACTGGAACTGTATGAAACAGACGAGGATATCATTGAATTGACCGATTCTGCAGAAGCCCTTTCCGAAGAAGATTTTTCTGAAACATCTGATGATGATGATGATGATGATGATGATGATCTGATCGAATTGAAAGATATCGCTGAGGAAGAAGAGATCATCGAGTTATCGGAAACAGTTGAAATAACCGAACAGGAAAATGAAGATCCCATTGATCTGACTGAGACAATAGAATCAGAGGGAATCCTGATAGATGAGGAAGAAGAGATTCCGGATGATCATGCGGATGCTGATGAAACCGAAAAGACGCTTGACCTTTTAGACACCCTTGAATCAGAAGGGATCCATGCCATATCAGAGGCAGAACATCCGATTGCTGAGAAACAGGAGCTATCCATACAACCATCTGAAGGAACTGGGAATGTAATTGATATTTCTGGTTATGAGGAGATTGAAAGCAAGGATGTTGTTTTTTCTGATCATGATCTGGAGAAAGATCTTGCGGAATTGAATGAAATTGCTGAAGTGATGAAGCGTGGGGATGTGGAAGAACAATCCATGAAGCCACGGAAAGAGGAAGAGGATGTTGTTGCTGCTGCTGCTGGTAAACGTGAAACAATCATCCTTGATGATCAGGATATAATGGATCTGGAGAAAGATCTGCTTGAACCGGATGAAGAGATCGATATCCCGGGTGAAGATCAAACCCAGTTTGACTATGAGTTGGAAAATGAGTTTTCAGAGTCCCTGGGGTCGGATCTTGGTTCTGTTTTGACTGTTTCCAGACATGCTGCTTTGGATGAAAAGGAAGGTGGGAAAAAACTGGATCGGCCCGGCATTGTAACCGTTCAGGTAACAGACAAGAGGACAAAGGGAGCCCCGATTGATTTCAAATTTGAATCAAAGCTGCATCCTGGAGATAAGATTATTCGAGAGAGCGATGAGTTCCTGAGAAGTGAAGTAATCACAAAGGAACAGGTAGAGAGAACAATTGAAAAAGTTGTCAGGGAAATGCTTTCTGAAAAAATTGATCTGCTTTTGACAGAGATGATCGAAAAGGCAGTTTCATCTGAAATTCAAAAAATCAAGAAGGCACTTCTGGAGGATATCGAGGTCCAGGATTTGTAAACCGGGTTCTGAGCCGTATTTTTTTTAGCAGATGACCGGTTTCAGAAGGTTCCATATTGCAGGGAGTGTCCGGGACTTTAAAAAAAATATTCGTTGTATAACTGAAATAAGACCGGGGATTATAGCGGATAATCCCCTTTTTAATTTTATGAGAACATGGAATTGTTTTGTCGGATTCCAGATGTTTGGGTATCGGGAACAGATTCACCAGGAAGCGGGTTGAAAGTATTCTGTAATGAAAAGAGGGTTGGATATGAGTTCGGATTTGATTGATAAAAGTTATGAGCCGCACGAGGTTGAAAAAAAGTGGTATGCATACTGGGAAGAGCAGAAGCTGTTTTCCGCAGATGAAACCAGTAAAAATAATCATTTTTCTATTGTCATACCGCCGCCCAATGTTACCGGAGTACTGCATATGGGGCATGCGCTCAACAATACCATGCAGGATATTCTGTGCCGGTATCGAAGATTGAAAGGGGATAATGTATTATGGATGCCGGGTACGGATCATGCCGGGATTGCGACTCAGAATGTTGTTGAACGAAAGCTCGCATCTCAGGGGATGGACCGCCAGCAGCTTGGCAGGGAAAAATTTATCGAAGCGGTCTGGGAGTGGCGGGCAGAATCCGGAAGTGCGATCATCAACCAGTTGAAACGGCTGGGTGCTTCCTGTGACTGGGATCGGGAAAGATTCACCATGGATGAAGGATTGTCTCTGGCGGTTCGAAAAGTGTTTGTTCAGCTCTACAAAGAAGGGCTGATTTACCGCGGTGATTATATCATCAACTGGTGTCCCAGATGCCGGACAGCATTATCAGACCTTGAGGTGGATCATGAAGAGCAGGAAGGGCTGCTCTACCATATCCAGTATCCTTTTCCGGGAAGCACAAAGGGTCTGATCGTTGCAACCACCCGCCCGGAGACCATGCTGGGGGACACGGCTGTTGCAGTCAATCCGGATGATGAGAGATATTTCAATTTGCCCGGCCAGGAAATTGTTCTTCCGCTGACCCAAAGGACAATCCCGATCATTCAGGATCGGTATGTTGAGATGTCCTTTGGAACCGGGGCGCTCAAGGTGACTCCGGCCCATGACCCCAATGATTTTGAAATTGGTATGCGCCATCAGTTGGAATCCATAAAAGTGATTGGTGATGACGGGAAAATGACTATTGAGGCCGGCAGTCAATTTGAAGGACTTGACCGGTTTGTTTGTCGGGAAGCGGTTGTTGCAATGCTCAAAGAGCAGGGCCTGCTGGTTCGGATTGAAAAACACGATCACAGTGTGGGTCAGTGTTACCGGTGTAAAACCGTTGTGGAACCGAATCTTTCCAAACAATGGTTTGTAAAAACAAAACCCCTTGCAAAAAAAGCGATTGAAGCGGTTGAGGATGGCCGGACGCGGATCATTCCGGAATCGTGGGCCAAAACTTATTTTGACTGGATGTATAATATAAAGGATTGGTGCATATCGCGGCAAATCTGGTGGGGCCACCAGATACCCGCCTGGACATGCCAGAAATGCAATCAGTTGATGGTGGAGATGGATGATCCTGCTGTCTGTGATTCCTGCGGCAGCAAAGAGCTGGTTCGGGAGACAGATGTCCTGGATACCTGGTTCAGTTCAGCTCTGTGGCCGTTTTCCACCATGGGCTGGCCGGATCAGACCCCGTTGCTGAAAACTTTTTATCCCACATCGGTTTTGATTACCGGTTTTGATATCCTGTTTTTTTGGGTTGCAAGGATGATGATGATGGGAATCCATTTTATGGATGAGGTTCCTTTTAAAGATGTTTATGTTCATGCCCTGGTCCGGGATGAGCATGGCAAGAAGATGAGTAAATCCAAGGGAAACGTCATTGATCCGCTGGAAGTGATTGATAAATATGGAACCGATGCATTCCGTTTCACCCTGGCGGCTTTTGCAGCCATGGGAAGAGATATCAAACTTTCCGAAAGCAGGGTCGAGGGATACAGACATTTTATCAACAAGCTCTGGAATGCGGTCCGGTTTTCACTCATGCATATCACGGAAAATCCGGGTGCTTTTAATGAAAAGAGGATTTCTCTTGCAGATAAATGGATTCTTTCCAAAGTCGGTCAGTTGACCATTTCCGTGACTGAATCTCTTGACAACTATCGATTCAATGACGCGGCAGCATCACTTTACAGGTTTGTCTGGCATGAGTTCTGTGACTGGTATCTGGAAGCCATCAAGCCGGTGCTGTATGGTAAAAAAGGGGAAGAGGAGAAGGCAGCCACGATTGCCGTGCTCTGGAGCGTCCTGAAGGATACGATTGTTCTGCTGCATCCGTTTATTCCGTTTGTTACCGAGGAGATCTGGGACAAAATGCCGGGAACCCATGGCTCCATCATGAAAGCAGAATTTCCAGGAGGAGACAAACCATTGTTTCAAGATCCGGAAGCGGTATCCACCATGGAGATGATTACAGGGATCATCACCGGAATCCGGAACATCCGGGGTGAGATGAATATCTCTCCTTCCAAGCTGCTGACAGCATCTGTTCAAACTGATGATGGAAAAAAACAGGAGCAGATCCGCACCCATCAGGAGATGATCTGTAGTCTTGCAAAACTTGAGGTGCTGAATCTATCCAGAACAGGTGATCGGCCCAAGTCAGCCGCAACCTCCCTTGTCGAGGGGATGGTTGTTTTTGTATCCCTGGAAGGCGTGATCGATTTTTCAAAAGAAGAGGAGCGTCTTGTGAAGGAGACCGGGAAGATCGAACAGGAACTTTCAACTGTACAAAAAAAGTTAGGCAATAAAGGGTTTATGGACAAAGCTCCGGAGGATGTTGTTCAGAAGGTTCAGGATCAGAACAATCAGTTGCAGGAAAAATTACAAAAAATCAAAATCAATCTGGAAAAGATTCAGGAGCTTCAACGAAGCTGACAAGAGTGAGACCTTACCATGCATGCAATCAAAGACATCATTGATTTGGCTCTTCGGGAAGATATCGGACCCGGAGATATTACAACCGATAATCTGATTCTGGATGAAAAGCTGGGCAGAGGAATCATTCTGGCCAAACAGCCTTTGATCCTTGCAGGAATCGAAGTTGCAAAAGAGGTTTTTTTCCATCTGGATTCGAAAATTGAATTTCATACTCAATATAAGGATCAGGATAAGATTTCAGAAGGGGCTACCATTTTAGAAGTCTGTGGATCTTTACGAACCCTGTTAAAAGGGGAGAGAACAGCCTTGAATTTTTTGCAGCGTCTGTCAGGGATTGCTACCCATGTTCGATCCTATGTTGAAATCATCGGAGATCTGCCGGTTCGTCTGGTGGATACCCGAAAAACAACACCCGGTTTGAGAAGCCTTGAAAAATATGCTGTCCGCATGGGAGGGGCATACAATCATCGAATGGGTCTGTATGATGGGGTATTGATAAAAGACAACCATATTGCTGCCTGTGGCGGGATAAGAAGGGCAGTTGAAACGATTCGCAGCAAGATTTCCCATCTTGTCAAAATAGAGGTGGAAGTGGCGGATATGGTGCAAGTCCGGGAAGCGCTGGATGCAAAGGCAGATGTCATCATGCTGGATAATATGACCATCTTCCAGATCAGGGAAGCCGTTGCTATGATCGATGGTAAAGCCCTGGTTGAAGTTTCCGGAATGGTGACCAAAAAGGATTTGAAGGAGCTGGCCGGAACAGGGGTGGATATTATTTCTGCAGGGGCATTGACCCATTCGGCACCTTCGGTAGACATCAGCATGAGGATTGTTTAGTAAATGTCCATTCATCAATGGAATAGCCGGCCGATTGCCGCGACAGGCTTAAATTCATTGTTTATGGACAGACACTCGTTCAGGAATTTCCGGTAAATGTTTCCCATCCGAGATACAGTTCCTTCCAGAAATCATCCGGTGGTCAATAACACGATCATCGGAATCAATGTAGTTGTTTTTCTGGTACAACTCACCCAGGGGGAAGACCTTACCCGATTCAATTATATTTACGGTCTGGTTCCTGCCCGGTATACAGTATCCCATTTTTCTTCCTATTTTTCCTTCGGGCAGCAACTGTTTGCTCTCCTCTCCTTTATGTTTCTTCATGGGGGATTTTTTCATCTGCTGGGCAACATGTGGTCGTTGTATATTTTTGGAGATAATGTCGAAGACAGCCTCGGGCATTTGCGTTATCTCATTTTCTACCTTCTTTGCGGACTGGCTTCCGGGTTGTCCCATCTGGTGTTAAACCTGAGCTCAAACATCCCCACGATCGGAGCAAGCGGCGCCATTGCCGGGGTAATGGGAGCTTATTTTCTGCTGTATCCACGATCCCGGATTCTGACGCTCATCCCCATTATCATTATTCCATGGTTTGTGGAGATTCCTGCATTTATCTTTCTCGGGATCTGGTTTGTGATGCAGATGATGAATGCTGCAGGAAGTCAGGCCGGTGCAGCGGGGATCGCATGGTGGGCGCATATTGGTGGTTTTTTGTTTGGTGTTGTTTTGCTCAAGGTTCTCAAGACCTACCCCAATGTGGGTGCTGTCGAACGGATGACCCGGGCGACAACAAGGAAGAAAACCGAAAAATTGCAGATTATCCATCCGGTCAGTCAGGATAATTCTCCGCATATGTATGGGTTGATTACGATCAGCATTTATGAGTCCATGACCGGAACGAATAAAATGGTCAATATCCCTTGGGGATTTCATAACCGCATGTTCCGGGTATCGGTTCCGGCAGGAACCCGGCAGGGCAGCCTGCTGAAACTTCAGGGGCTTGGCAAAATCATGCCGGATGGTCAGCGGGGGGATCTGTATCTCAAAGTCCTGATTCAGGAACAGGGGGCATTCCGATGATTTTTTATTTTAACACCAGTTTATAAGCTTTTTCACGCATCACCGGATAGTAGGACTTTTTGGCCTTGGCAAGGCCGGGTAAACCCATGTCGCTTTCTTTGTTGATATAGGTATACTTTTGAAAAAGCTGCCTGGCGCATTCCCGGTCAAAATATTGATACAGGCCTTTTAATGAGGCAAATGCTTTTTCAAAATGAAGGACACCAATGGAGTCTGTCAGGTGGGATGCGATTCCAAAAGCACTGACAATGTTGTCAACCCTCACGAGGATTCCGTTCATTTCAAGATGATCGATATTTCCAATTGCATTTAATGCAGCGATTTTTTCACAGGCAAGATCCTCCCGTCTTTCAATATCATCGCAGCCTCTTTCTTCACACCATTTTTCCAGGAATTCAATGCATTCTTCCGCTTTATCACGGGTGATCGTCTCGATCACAACCCGATCATGTTTCAGATACTCTCTCTCGAACTGGTTGATGAGGTTGCGCTTCTTGGAATACTGGTTTCCTTTCAGTTCAGCGAGGTCTTCGGTGCGGTAAATATAATCCTCAAATTCGGATTCTTCATATACATAGAAAAACAGTTTAATCTGTTCCGGACCGTGTGATTGGATATATTCTTCTGTCACAAAACGAATCTGGCTGCACTGATGATCCGCTGCAATCCGGTGCAGTTCTTTTGGATTATGATTTTTTCCCGGTGCGATAGGCAGAATGATATGATTTTTTTCTTCCGTGGTTCCTGACTGGACGAAGATGACCAGGGAATCATTCCATATGGAAGCGTGCGGGTGATAAATGTGGTTGCTCCATACAATCAAAGAAGGCAGAGAATAGACACATAACCTGAACCGTTGATTCCTGAAAAAAGGTTTATACAGGTTGTAATCTTCCGGTAGTAGAGGTTTATAGGTCATGATAATAGGTTCAGCATGGGAGTGGCGTTTTTCATTTTTGTAAAACCAAGATTTTCATAAAATTGTTGAGAGTTATTTTCCGCAATCAGCCCGATCCATGTAAGGCCGTCGGTTCGAAGCTGTTCCACCAATTTTTGAATAATACTTGAACCGATCTTCTGGCCCTGAAATGATTTGTCTACCATGACATCCTGTATGTAAGCATCGCTTGCTCCATCGCTGATCGCCCTTCCCATTCCGATGATCCCGTCTTTTGTGGATACAACCATGAAACAATGGCTTCCATGGATGATACGGGTGACAAGCTCAGGGTTATCAGAGGAATTTTTCCACCATCCAGCCTGCCTGTAAAGGTTGATTATTTTTTCAATCTGATCCGGAGAAGGGCTTTTCAATATGGAAAATGTAATCATGTTCTTTTTTGGGCAGCAGTTATTTTCCCGGGAGGCAGGAGATACGGTTTCGTCCGTTATCTTTTGACAGGTAGAGGGCCTGGTCTGCTCTTTGGACAAAGGCTGAAATCCTTTCATCGGTTTGGTATTCGGTTACTCCAATACTTACAGTAATGGTTATCTGTTTATCAGACACAGGTGAAAAAACTTCCGATTCGATTGCAATTCGAATCCGGTTTGCAACAAACGCGGCTTCTTCACATGCTGTTTCCGGCAGGATCACGGTGAATTCTTCTCCGCCATACCGGTGAGCTGTATCCATCCTGCGCAGACAGGAACTGATAACCTGCCCCATCCGGATAAGCACTTTATCACCCTCCAGATGGCCGTAGGTATCGTTGTATTGTTTAAAATGATCAATATCAATCAGCAGAAGTGAAAGAGTATGATTGTAACGGTTCAGCCGGTCAATTTCCAGATCCAGTTGTTTATAAAAGTATCTTGAATTGTACAGTTTGGTCAAACCATCTGTAATGGCTAGTTTTTTCAGTTTTTCAAGGATCTGATCCCGTTCTTTTGAGAGCTGGCGTTCTTTTAACACCCGCTTCATTCTTAAAAGAAGCTCTTCAAACCGTATCGGTTTGAAAATAAAATCACTGGCTCCTTTGCTGATGGCTTCTTCATAAGAGTGTTCACCGCTGAACCCAGTCATGACGATAACATCTGTATCATATTCTTTTTTAATGATATCCGTAAGCTCAAGTCCATTCATTCCAAGCATCATGATATCAGTAACAACAATGTCCGTACGGTTTGTTTTTAAAAAGTCGATTGCTTCTTCACCGCTTGGCAAAGTGGCTGTTTCGAAACCCTCCATCTCAAGGTATTCACACATTGAATCCCTTATTGCAGGATCATCATCAACAATTAAGACATGAGGGCTCATATTGATTGTAACCAATCGCTCCAACAGGAAATTATTTTTTTTGGAAAACCATTCAAACTCAAGGTTGACACAATTCTAGACAGTTTGATAAGTAAGCGCTTTCATTTTTAATTATTATGCTATAATAATCGTTATACAGATGAGTGTCAACCGCCTTTTAAACCATAATACTTGTATGTGAAAGTGGATCAATGAGATTGCAAGCTGATTGTATGAATTCATCCCTTTTTAAGGGAAAGATAAAATGAAAAATATCCGTAATTTTAGTATTATTGCCCATATTGATCATGGGAAATCCACCTTATCGGATCGACTGATTCAGATGACGCATGTGGTGGCTGAACGTGATTTTCAGGATCAGATCCTGGACAGCATGGACATAGAGAGGGAGCGGGGGATCACCATCAAGAGTCAGACCGTCTGTTTACCGTATACAGCAAAAGATGGGAAAACATATTCATTAAACCTGATCGATACCCCCGGACATGTTGATTTTACATATGAAGTTTCACGGGCACTGGCATCTTGTGAGGGAGCTTTTCTTCTGGTCGACGCAAGTCAGGGGGTTGAAGCCCAGACATTGGCCAATTTATACCTTGCTCTGGAACATAATCTTGAAATTATTCCTGTTATCAATAAGATCGATCTGCCTTCCGCCAATATCGAATGGGTGAAACAACAGATCGAAGAGGATCTTGGATTGGATCCGGAATCTGCAATTCTGACATCCGCCAAAGAGGGAATCGGTATCGAGGAGATTCTTGAAAGTGCGGTCAACCGGCTTCCTGCACCGGAAGGTGATCCGGATGCTCCATTAAAAGCATTGATTTTTGATTCACATTATGATGCATATCGGGGGACGGTTGTTCACATCCGGGTCTTTCAAGGTAAAGTTGTGCCGGGTGATACAATTCTTTTTATGTCCAATAATGCGAAATACAAGGTGGAGGAAGTCGGTGTGTTTCGGATTATCCGCGAACCCAGGAAGATTCTTTCCGCCGGAGAGGTAGGATATATTATTGCCGGAATCAAAACCGTAAGCGATACCCGTTGCGGGGATACGGTTACCCTGAAAAATAATCCGTGCGATATACCCGCATCCGGTTTCAAAGAATCCAAACCCGTTGTTTTTTCATCCTTATATCCTGTGGCAGCCGATGGATATCCGGAACTGGCCATAGCCCTTGAGAAGTTGAAATTAAATGATGCTTCCCTGATTTATGAAAAAGATTCTTCCGCTGCACTGGGATTTGGTTTTCGGTGCGGATTTTTGGGTCTTCTTCATCTGGAGGTTGTTCAGGAGCGTCTGGAGCGGGAATATGACCTTTCACTGATTATTACAGCTCCATCGGTTCGGTATGAGGTCGGGTTAACGGATGGGACACTTTTAATGATCGACAACCCTGCCATGTATCCGGACCCGGGAAATATAGGGTATACAAAAGAGCCGTTTATCAAAGCGGCAATCATCATTCCGGATCGATATATGGGGGTGGTCATGGCCCTTTGCATGGACCGGCGGGGAATAAATAAAAATTATCAGTATCTTACCAATAACCGTCTGGAGATGATTTTTGAGCTTCCTTTGGCTGAGGTGGTCTATGATTTTTATGATAAACTGAAATCCATCACCCAGGGGTATGGTTCGTTTGATTATGAGTTGATTGATTATCGGGAAACCGATCTGGTAAAAGTGGATATCCTGATCAATGGAGACAGGGTAGATGCTCTATCTCAGCTTGTTCATCGGGACAGGTCTGTGGAACGGGCGCGGGTTGCCTGCGATAAACTTCAGGAGGAAATCCCGCGCCAAATGTTTAAAATTGCCATTCAGGGCGCAATCGGGGCAAAAATCATTTCCCGGAAAACCATTTCTGCATTTCGGAAAGATGTAACGGCAAAATGTTACGGAGGGGATATATCCAGAAAAAGGAAACTCCTGGAGAAACAGAAGAAGGGTAAAAAGCGAATGAAAATGGTGGGACAGGTGATGATTCCTCAATCCGCATTCCTTTCGGTTTTAAAATCCGAAGATTGATTTTTCTTGACACGATTTGAAAGCATATTGTATTTATTAACCGTTTTTCACATCGAACCAAAATCGGGGTATCTCATGCAACGTTCAATTCGCTTGATTTACGTCTCTGCCTTGATTATTTTTTTACAGCTTTTTTTATCGGTTACTGTTGTAAATGCCGTTGAGATTCGAAAGCCGGTATGGGCTGGAAAATTTTATCCGGAGTCCCCGGCAGAACTCATGGAAACCATAAACAGGCTTTCTGTTGAGGCAGAAAAAACAGTTATTATGCAACCGACTGAAAGAAAGCTCAAGGCGGTTGTCATACCTCATGCTGGCTATGCTTATTCCGGCTGGACAGCTGCCCATGCCTGTGCCATATTAAAAGGCAAACAGTTTAAACGGGTGATTCTCATGGGGCCGGATCACCGGATCGGTTTTTCAAATGCAGCGATCAGCGCAGTGGACGAATATCAGACTCCTATGGGGATTGTACCCTTGCACGAAGATGCTGCAAAATTGAGGGCCGGATCGACTCTTTTTCAAGCAGTGCCTGCTTCCGATCAACTGGAGCACTGCCTGGAGGTGGTGCTTCCGTTTTTACAATATTCATTGAAGAAATTTTCACTCATACCCGTGGTCATGGGAAGCAGGGGGGATTTTCAAAAGATCAGCAGTCATATTGCGGATTTGCTGGATAACGAAACCCTTATTGTGGTGAGTTCTGATTTATCGCATTATCTTCCCTACAACCAGGCCAAAATAAGAGACAAAGAAACCATCAACATGATTCTCAATCTGGAAGATGAAAAGCTGCTTGTTCGTGAAAATGCGGCTTGTGGTGTGATCCCTATATGCAGTGTGATCCGTTTTGCAGATCGATTCAACTGGAAACCAGAACTGATCCAATATTCGAACAGCGGGGATGCATCCGGGATAAAGGATAGTGTTGTTGGTTACGCTGCAATTGCTTTCTATGGAGATAATTTATGAAGAAAACGAAAAATTCAAAGCATCTGACTCAAAAGCAAGGACAGGCCCTTGTTACTTTTGCGAGACATTCGATTCAGGAGAGAGTGACACGAAGTCCGGAACTCGAAGAATCAGTTTTAGAGATGTTACAAGAAAACCGGTTACAGGAAAAACAGTGTACATTTGTGTCCTTACATCTGGATGGTCAACTCAGGGGATGTATCGGGACACTTACCGCTACGGAATCGATTGTTGAAAGTGTAAAGAGAAATGCACTCAATGCTGCTTTACATGATCACCGGTTTTCTCCTGTCAAACCGGAAGAACTGGATTCGATTGTCATTGAGGTCAGCGTATTGACAGATCCAATTCCGGTTGAATATACTGACGGCGCTGACCTGCTCTTAAAATTGCGCCCCGGGGTGGACGGTGTGATTATCCGTCAGGGAGCGGCCAGAGCAACGTTTTTGCCTCAGGTCTGGGAGCAGTTATCTGGACCCGAAGAGTTTTTAACTCATCTGTGTTTAAAAGCAGGCCTTGCAGGAGATGCCTGGCAAACTTCAAAGGTTGAAGTATTGATCTATCAGGTTCAATATTTTGAAGAAAAAAAATGAAAAACAGGTTATCAGGGTAGTCATTGCTACCGGTGTTTCTTCTGTTGTTACGCAACTTTATATCATTCGGGAATTTCTGGTTCAGTATACGGGCAATGAGTTTGTCATTGCCCTTATTCTTTTCAACTGGCTGGTGATCGGTGGCGTTGGAACACTTCTGGCCCGATTCATGACGCCTCGTTATGGTAAGGCGACAAGCCTTCGGCTCGGTGTCCTGTCGTTGTGTCTGTCCGGATTGTCTCCTATAACCTTATTCAGTATCCGGTTTCTCAGGGATTTTTTTTTCGTCCATGGTTCGTCGGTCGGATTTTATCCCACCTTCTGGTATATCTTTTTGCTCATCATCCCATATGGTCTTCTGCTGGGATTTCTTTTGCCCTATAGCCTTTATGTACTGCGTTATGATCAGGAGGATTATCCACCGTCAGGAATTTATATTGCCGATAATCTGGGGGATGTTGCCGGAGGGGCATTGTTCTCGTTTCTGCTGGTGTATTTGCTCTCTCCGGTTCAGGCAATCTGTATTGCCGGACTGCCGATTATTTTAACTGTTGCTCCCTTTTTCAGAGAAAAACTCAGGAATAGAATTTTGTATTGTTCCATTGCCGGAGGTGTGCTGGGGATTCTTATCGGAAGTGTTTTTCTGGAGTCTGGCTCCCTGAAACCTCAGATCGGAGACCTGGTGCACTACAGCGAATCCAAGTATGGACGTATCGAGGTTCATCAGAACGAGGGTCTGATTACCCTTTTTTCAGATGGTGTCCCGGTGTTCAATAATCAGAATGAAACAACAGCCGAAGAAGTGATTCATTATCCCCTGTCTCAAACT
>PNOB01000082.1 GCA_013824585.1 Desulfobacterium sp.
TCCGGTCTTGCAGGATTGATTCAACATCATTGGAATTTTTATTGCGTCTCGATGTTTTTAGTGTATCGGATCGCAGCTTTGACTCGGATGAATTCATGATGAGATTTTCCATCAGCTTCAAGTAGAAGTGTTTCTGTGGTCAGATAGCCTATTTTGAAAGCGTTTTACCCTTTCAGTATCTCGCGAGCAATCTTCATGAAAGCTCTAAGCGTAGGCGACAACCATTTTTCTTTGTACCAGATCATCAACAGGGCGACTTCCAATTCACCATCCTCCAGCGGCAGGGCAACAAGGCGGCCCTGATCCAGATCATCTTCCACGGCGATCCTTGGCAGGACGGTTATTCCAATGCCTTCCCTGATGCACTGTATGATCGTAGATACGCTGTTTAACTCGAGCAATGTGCCGGGATGGATTTTTTTCTGAATGAGAATTCGTTGAAAGGACTTCAGATAGCTGCAGTCCACTCTTGAAATGAGAACCGTTTCTCCCGCGAGATCATTGATGGTAACAATCGGTTTGGCAGCCAAAGGGTGATCCGGTGAAGCTGCGATCACCAACGTTTCCACACCAAGCACTTCGGTCATTATATTCCCGGCGGTTATGGATTCGGTTAAGAGAAATGCCAGATCTGTTACTCCCTTACGAAGATCCTCCTGCAGACCTTCATGCGCACATGTGATAAATTTCAGTCCGACCTTTGGAAACTGAATCCGGAATTGTTTTAGTACTGACGGCAGATGATGAACCCCAAAACTTTCAGGTATTCTTATGGTCAGCGAGCCTTGCGGCTCCTTGGCCTCCGCGACTTCATTTCGTGTTTCCTCTTCCAGATCGATAATCTTACCCGCATATTGCAGCAGACGTTCTCCCGCATCGGTAAGTAAAATACGCAGACCCATCCGATCGAATAGCTTGACATCCAACTCTTCTTCCAGCATCTGGATCTGGGCTGAAATGCTGGACTGGGCATAGTTCAGTTTTTTGGCGGCCTGCGTAAAACTCATAAGTGTTGCAACGGTTTTGAATGTTTTAAGCTGCTTGATTTCCATAAAGCACCTTCCATCAGAATTTTCGATGACGGCAATCGAAATAAATCGTTAGACATGATAATTATTAATCTGATATCAATAATTCAGATATATTTTCAACAACAATTTTGACAGAAAGGAAATATCCACCATGAACCGGATAGAGAAAACAGTCGATCTTCATCGAAATGGCAATCTTACCTGTTCGCAGGCGATAATTACCGCTTTTGGAGAGCAATTCGGTATCAGCCCTGCGAGCGCAAAAGCTCTCGGACGGCCATGGTCCGGGGGAATCGGACACCAGGGGCTGACTTGCGGATATCTTGCCGGTGCAGTGATTGTGATAGCCAGCGCCTTTGACAATGAGAATGAAGGTCAAGCCCGAATGGAAACGGATGTGGCGGTAAAAGAACTTTTCAGCCGTTTTGAGGCACGCTATGGCACGACTTTATGCAGGGATTTACTGGGCGCTGATATGACGACAGAAGCTGGTTTGGTCAGAATCATGCAGGAAAAACTTGTAAAAAAATACTGTCTTGCGGAAGACGGAATCGGTCAAACTGTAGCGGAAATTCTGGATGAATTAGTGCGATGTGACCTTTCCAAAACAGGTAAGGCAGGAAGGATATAGGCATGGATAATCACTCATTGGACAAGATAATGACGGCAGCTTTTTTAAGGACGCATCGTTATTCGTGCGCCGAAGCGACGCTACAGGCTTTGCAAACCATATGGGACTTGCCATGCACGGATAACTCTTGGGCTACGGCAGGATTTTTTGGAGCGCTCTGCTCCGGCAAGAGCAACTGCGGTCTTTTGGTAGGGACATCCGTGGCCATTGGCCTCAAATGCGGTCAAGGACTGGTGGGAAACCCGGAAGAGAACGGGCCATACAGGGACAAAGCCATTCGGGCTGTAGATAAACTGTGTAAGGATTTCATTAACGAGTTCGGCCATGCTGATTGTAAAACCGTTTCCGGCTGTGACTGGTCCAAACCGGCAGATGTCAACCGATACGTAACCGAAAAAATCTATAAGAAAATCTGCGATCCGGCTCTAAGCTTTGTTATTGATAAATGTATCGCGATGGAGGATGATGACAACATAATATTTCTTAATCAACATTCTGACGTTTATTTTCCATAGTTGCGGAAAATTTCCGATACTTTTCCTTCTTTTTTCAGATCATCAAAGGCTTTTTGAAAGGCAGCGATGATAGCGTCAGAGGTTTCTTTGTGAAAGGCGTAATACATGCTTTGTTTATCCAAACTAAAAACCGGTTCAAAATCATCCGGGTTGAGGCCGGCTTCCGTGCAGGTATTGATTGTGGTATCCTTGCTTTGGGCCGCAAGATCGATTCTTCCGACGGAGAGTTTTTGGGTGTTCTGGATATTTCGAGCTACTTGATCAAAATCGCTGAGTTTCATTCCTGCCTTTTTGATCAACAGCTCTTCCACGACATCGCCCCGCAGGGTTCCGATCTTGTATTTCCGCGCATCCTCTTTAAAAATTAAGAATCTTGAGCATATAGATGACCGTGATAAGTGAAAATTTTTCATCGAAAGCCTCCTTTGCTTGTGATCTTTTGGCGGGTTGCATTCTGGAGGCTTTCGTATTTTTCCGCAATTGTCAAACGCTGGGAGTCTCCCCGGCAAAGTCGGGGTTTTACCCTTGATTAATTACTTGAGATATTGTTGACGTATTTTTTCAGCAGTTCCATCTGCATGAAGTTCATTTAACGCCTTTTGTATCTTCTCCAAAAGTGCAGGATCAGTATCTTTATGAAATGCATAACCCATATATGCTGGTGGGAATGTGAACACCACTTCATACTTTTCCGGATCAACACCCTCTTCTTTCATTTTGGTAACAATGGTTGTAAAGCCATATGAAGCAACATCAAATCTCCCCTTATCAAACTTTTTAACCAGTTCATTTGGCCCTGCTGCTTCATCCAATAGATCTTGATTGATCCCTGCTTCAAAAAGCAGGCTGGATCCGACATCCCCTCTGACAACACCAAATTTTTTACCATATTTTTTAACTTCATCCAGGGAATTGAACTTGATCCCCTTGTTTTTCGGTGCAATCAGATGATTGGATGATTCATGACTGACTTGCGGAATTGGAAAAGCGAATTTCCACCCCAATACATTCTTTCGTTCATTTGTAATCGTTGTGGAAAAGAGACAAGTATCCGGTTTTGTATTGATATAATTAACACCACGATTCCATGGCCATACCTTGATATCCCCAGCATTTTTGTTGACCCCGACTTTCTTCCAAACAGCCACAAGCAGGTCTACGGCAATTCCTTTTGTGACGCCGTTTTCCACAAAGTTATACGGGGGATATTCTTCCGTGATCCATGTTATGTTTTCTAAACTTTCAGCAGCGCATACAGATGAAATCAATACCATCATTAATATAACAATTACCTTTTTCATGATGCCTCCTTGTTGTTTTTGGGTTGATTGTAATGGCTTCGTAAATATCATAATCCCGTTGAAAAGATTTGGGATTTGATTGTACTGGAATTATATGATCGATTCAAAAAATATGAATTTTTATCAAGTTATTTCAATTATATAACTGTATTCGATCTTGGAAATTAAAAACGAAAGAGGACGAAGCATGGTTAAACAATTCTAAAAGCATGAATAAAAGATTAGGTAACATTTTACATCATTATTGTTAAAAAAAACAACTATTTTTTCAAATCAATTAAAGTTTCGGCGGGAGAACCCGTGTAATGAAGAGCTATTTCAGAAAAGGTTATTTTCACTTGACTCGGGGATTATAGATGTCCCAAATCTCCCGCAAAATTTCTGGAAAGAACCCAAGAATCTTTCGAGGTCATTTTATTGTCATTTGATTTTCCTATCGCAATTATTTTAAATTTTTGATAAAATTAAAAAATTATGATTAGTCAAAGTTCCAAAACACAACATATTATATAAGACTCTTTTCTGAATCTCAGATTCATACATTACACCAATCATTAAAAAGCTCAAGGAGGACTTAGAGCGATGAAAAGGCAGAATTGCTGGGAATATCGAAAATGCGGCCGGGAACCCAATGGGAGAAAAGTGGCAGAGTTAGGTGTCTGTCCTGCTTCGGCAGATAGAACATACAATGGGATCAACGCCGGCAAAAACGGCGGTAGAATCTGCTGGGCCGTCGCGGGAACATTTTGTGATGAAAAACGCCAAGGGTCATTTATTGAAAAACGAGCGTCATGTATGGACTGTCCATTTTTCAAACTCGTTCAAGCCGATGAAGGCTCGGGAAAAGCGGACACCAAATTTTTAAAATTTATCTCCAGCGAAGACCGCAATCCTGTTTTTCAGAAGATGGGATATAGAATTATTCCCGCCGGTGAAAGATTTGTCACCCAAGGCGAAATGGAGGATATGGCATACATAATTCAGCATGGATCTTGCTTGGCGATTGTAGAAAAAGAAGGTGAGTTGCACCCTGTCAATCACTATGGAGAAGGCGATATTGTGGGGGGGCTGGGAATTCTGACAGGTGAGCCACGTCGTGCCCATGTAGAAGCAGAAACCGAGATGAAAGTGTGGGTATTGAGTAAAAGCCAATTTGATGAAATCTCCAAAACAGATCCGGAAATACAGGATTTTCTGACTGAAATTGTCGCCGATCGTTTTGATTCAAAAAGGCCTACTGCCTACCGTACGATTGGCAAATATGTGATGACAGATATTATCGGCCGTGGTGGTTACAGCATTGTGTATACCGGAATTCATTCCTCTTTGAAGATGCCGGTAGCCATTAAAATGATGAGACATCATATGGCCATGGATCCTGAGTTTTTAAGCGGCTTTCTGAATGAAGCGCGTACAATCGCATCTTTGGACCATGAGAATATCGTAAAAGTGTATGATATTGAGGAAGGATTCAAAACGGTTTTTATCGTCATGGAATTGATTCGAGGGGAAGCCCTTGATGTTATGATAAAGCGCTTGTATAAACTGCCACCTTATCTGGTGGCCTATTATTTGGTTCAAATTTGTTCCGGGATGACTTATGCGCATAAGAAGGGAATTGTCCATCGGGACTTAAACCCCACAAACATCATTGTACAGAATGATGATCGCGTTAAAATAATTGATTTTGGATTGGCATGTCTAAAAGGAACCGAGCTCTCTCATTCCATCGGCACGCTTTTTTATAACTCTCCAGAGCAGATAAATGGAACGGCGGTGGATCAGAGGAGCGATATTTATCAACTGGGAATTACGGCTTATGAAATGGTCACCGGCAAGAGACCTTTTCCGGAAGACAATTTGTGGAAGCTAAGAAAAATGCACCTTAGCCAGGAGATACCAGATCCGACTGAGCTTGTTCCTGATTTGCCCGAGGAACTGCGAAAATTTATTATCAAAGCATCCAGATTAGATCCGGAAGAAAGATATAGAGATTTTAATCAAGCGCTTTTTGATCTTCGTCCGTTTGTCGAAGAACACCTTGCCGATCACAAAAGATTACCGATAAAAATTCAAAAAATGACCAATATCATACTTATGTACAGTGACGATCAGAAACTTGAATTGAGCCGTCTCATGGATGACTTTAGTACCCGGGCGGCGAAAATCGGCGTGTTATTGCAAGTTGCTAATTTTAACGAGATTTAAGATGCGCGAGGTTAGGTAAGTGAAAACATTTGGAACAAGTCACATTGGCCTTGTCAGAGGAAACAATGAAGACCGATACTTAATCAAAGAAACGGCTGGTGGAATTGTATTGTTGGCCGTAGCCGATGGAATATGTGGGCAGCCTGCCGGAGAATTGGCGGCCGAAATTGTAATCGAAAAATTATCAAAGTTCGAATTGAAGGATAATGGTATCGATAAACAAATCATTGCACTGCTTAGAGAGGCAGATGATGCAGTGCGTGACCGGGCGAAAGAGAATGCTGACTTCGAAGGAATGGGCACCACGCTTACATTTGCGTGTATTCGGAACAGGGATATTTGGTGGGGGCATATCGGAGATAGCCGTCTATATTTAATGCGCGATGGGAAACCGATCCAGATGACCAAGGATCACACAATGGCGCAGTTTTTATTGGATGATGGAGAGATCACTGTTGAAGATTTTAAGAATCACCACGCTCGAAATTTTTTAGTTAAAAGTGTGGGATGTGGCAAATGTAAACCTGAAACCGGTTTCATAAAGGTCCAAAAAGGAGATCTGATTATGTTAACTACCGATGGGCTTCATGGAGAGCTTGATGATCATATAATTGAATCTGTTTTAGCAGAAAAAATGGATATCGAAAAGATGGCTGAAGCCCTCTTAAGTAGAGCACTTGAAGCTGGGGGGAAAGATAATATTACAGTCATTGTTGCCAGTGTTTAGTTCGTCTCCCAAACACCGGCCAGAAACTTTCGAGCCAATTTCAAAACGATTAAAAAGCGTTACACCGGCGAAAACCGATGTCCAGAAAAGAACTGAAAATACAGGATAGCGCTACGCTTTACTGCGTGTCCGGCTTTCGCCGGAACTACTACAACAGACTTTTGAAATTGGCTCTTTCAGATTGCATTTTTATTTCCAATCCAGTCCTGCAAGATTGATTCAAGATCAATGGGATTTTTTACTGCTACAAGAGTTGATGCGCTGTTCGGCTTTTTTTCCATTTTTTTCTTGACAACAATTCAAGCATGATATAAATTGTCGACAATCGACAAAGACTGATTCTTGATATCAAACAATTCCAGGAGGCAATACCATGGATACAATCCCCCGTAACCCCTATGATGCTATCGTGGTCGGATCCGGCCCCGGAGTGGCAACCGTTGCAAAAGAACTGGCAGGAAAAAACAAAAAAGTCCTCATCTTGAAATGGGGTGACAACTGGCGCATACAAGGGACAATCTGGCAAACAGCCATTACAGCAGGAATTCCTAATCAATTAAGGAGATGACTATGTTGCTTTGGTCAAAAGGATTGGGACAAACCGAGGTATATATGGATTTCAGGCATTACCGAACAATACAGGATCCTGATTCCGGCAATGTGCTTATTGTTGGTAAAATGCAAAATCCGGTAACCTGGGAGTTTGTGATAACCCTGCAACCCGAGGATATCGCGGGCATCATCAAATCACTATTCACATTCCCGATGATACGCTTTGTTATCAGAAATTTTTATCAATACTTTGTTTTTCTTTTTAACAGGAAAAAGTTCGCGCCAAAGGATGGTGATTTCGTGTCTAAAATTCGCAAATCTCATCTGCACATGGTGAAAAAACAGGGTGTAAAGGCTGTGTAATGAAACCACTTGTTATTTAGAAGGAGGCATAATGATGTTCGATTATGATGTGATTATCATTGGAGGTGGCATAAACGGCATTACAACCGCCGCCTATCTCGGCAAGGCAGGTCTGAAGACACTGGTGCTTGAGGAACGAGGAGAATGCGGCACTCATTGCGACACAAGTGAACCCGGGATTCCGGGATTCCTTCACAACCTTCAGGCAACGGAAAAAGTAACCGGTCTTAGTCCCTGTATGTCGGATCTGGAGCTGGAAAGGTTCGGCTATGAAATAACGATGACCGATTACGTCTGGGGCAACACATTTTCCGATGGGAAGAATGCGCTTGCCGGAGTTTCCATATTCGATACCATGAATAACTGGTTAAAACTTTCCCCCGCTGATGCTGAAGTATATACAAAAGCGATGATCGAAGGGGTGGAGGACGGGGGATGGGGTGAATTGCACGAATTCATGCATAATTTTTTCTACAAGGCGCCCAAGGACAGTGGCTTGGACGATTTTGCAAATTTAAAGGTGATGCGGGAGCTGGTCAAAGCAAAGGGGCTCGATATATCGACACATGAACTGGTGAATATGAACGGATTTCAGGCATGTGATTTACTGTTCGATTCGGAACATATCAAGGCCTTATTGCTGTCCGGTTCCTGGGTTGGCGGTTTTTCTCCCGTACACAGGCAAATCGGCGTACTCGGCACCCTCGGTTTCGGTTTGGCTGCAGGGGCTGTTTTCCCGGTGCACAACTCAAAGGGCGGCTCGCATGCCCTGCCGCATGCGCTGATCAAATGTGCCAGAAACTATGGCGTGGAGATACTGTCCTGCTGTCCGGTTAAAAAAATCATTATAGAGAACGGCCGGGCGGTAGGCGTTAAATTGACTGAGCATGCAGTATACCCTAATCAGGAGATACGAGCAAAGAAGGTCGTAAGCAACCTGAGTCTGATTCCGACGTTTAAGGATCTGGTCGGAGAGGAGGTTGTCGGGACGGAGATGTCATCAAAGATTAGCCGGTTTTGTTATGAAGAAAACGTTGTTTTCTGCGTAAATCTGGCTCTCAAATCGGCGCCTCAGTTCAAATCAGCTGAGTTTGATGAAGGCATTCAGCGGTGTTTTGTCGGATACTTTGGTGGCGAAAACTCAAGAAAGATGGCCCAATTTGGTTCGAGTCTTACCAGTGGAAGAATTTTTGACGATGAACTTATGGCGAACTGGCTTGTTCCTTCCCTCACTGATCCGAGCCAGGCGCCTGAAGGATGCCATACCTGTATTTTATGGCTGGATGCACCTCCGACGCTTACCAATTATAATGGAAAACGTCTCGGTGGATTTCCTGCATGGGATTCCATAAAGCTGGGTCTGGCAGGCAAGCTCATCGATGAGTTTGAAAAGTATACCGTTGGTTTCAAAAACAGTATCATAGAAAAATTTGTAATATCTCCTCTGGATATATACCGGAACAACCCGTCGGCGATAAAGGGTAACTGGATGGGAGGGAGCCTGATTCCGGGCCAGATGTTTGCGGACAGGCCTCTTCCCGGGATTACCCGTGGCGGCGCTTCAAGAACTTTTATTAAGGACCTCTATCTTTCGAACTCAATCCATCCGCATAACATGACATGGCTTGCGTCAGGATATATTACAGCCTGCGAGATCGCTGAGGATATGGGAGTCAGAGAGCAGGACTGGTGGAAGGGGAAGGCGTGTCGCTGGTACGAAGAAAATGTTGACAAAATTCCAATGAACTTAGGCGTGAGGTGAATAAAGATGAAAAACAAGGAATATGATGTTGTAATTATCGGCGGCGGCCAGAACGGCCTTATCTGTAGCGCCTATCTCGCGAGAACGGGGCTTGATGTATTGCTCCTGGAAGCTCGTCACGAGACCGGCGGAGGCCTTGACACACTGGAGTTCTGTGGCCACAAATACAATCTGCATGCCATTTATCACATGATGGCAGAGGTCATGCCCGCCTATCATGATTTTAATCTTAAGGATAAAGGAGTCCGGTACGTTTACCCCGATGTGCAGGCCGCATTTTTAAATAAAGGTCAAAAGCCGCTGGTATTTTATCGCGATCCTTCCAAAACGGCTCATTATTTGTCTTCCGCTTTCTCAAAAAAGGACGCAGACAGTTTTACACGGATGTATACAGACTTTAAGGAGTTCTCCGAAAAGATAGTGATGCCTTTGACATACGTGCCGGCAATGCCCGCGATGGAATTGGTTCAGGCATTTGACATGGCCAGTGATGATGTGGGTAAAAGGTATAATGAAATGTCGGAACTGACTCCTGTCGAGATCATTGAACAATACGGTTTTTCTAAGGTAGTCAAGGCCGGATTGTATAACCTTTTTTCCATGTGGGGCCTTTCGGACTATGACGGCGTCGGGTTCCTTTTTCCTCTATATATTTATCGCATGCTCAACGTGGCGTTATGCGTAGGTGGTTCTCACCGTCTTTCCTCATCTTTGCATAAGGTTGCATCCGGGATGGGGGTAAAGATTCAGGACAAAGCAGAAGTTGTAAAGGTTACCATGAATGATGGGAGGGTAAACGGCGTTGTGCTCAATGATGGAACCGAGATCCGCGCAAAGGCAGTGGTTTCGACTGTGGACCCCAAACAGAACTTTCTTTCCTTTTTTGATGAGGGTCAGATTCCCGACGACCTGACCCAAAGCGCAAAGAACTGGGAGTGGGAGAAGGCAACCTTTTTTGGAACCCACGTTGCATTGAAAGAGCTGCCCAATTATATCGGGTCGGATGACAATAAAGATGTTAACAAGGCGATGATCGTTTTTCCCGGCATCGATGATATAGATAAAGTTCTGGGCCATCTGGAAGAGGTGGAGGGCGGCCATCTCCCGGAAACGCCCATTAGTCACGTGACGTGCACAACCCTGTTTGATCCGCTTCAAGCTCCCCGTGGCTATCACACATGCAGACTTGAGACATTGGTTCCCTTTGACTGTGACTGGGACAACATCAAGGAAGATTATGGGAAAAAATGTATTGATACCTGGAAGGAATATGCGCCCAACATAGACCCGCTTCATACCCTGTTCTATCCGCCAACCTATATCGAAAAAAAACTTAAAGATATGGTTCGTGGTTCCTTTAAGCAGGGTTCGTACAAGACATTTCAGATGGGCTACTACAGGCCCAACAATGAATGCTCTCAGGTCCGAACACCCATTGAAGGATTCTATGTGTGTGGGGCCAGCGTTAATCCGGGCGGCATGATAATCGGCGGCGGCGGGTATATCGGCGCCAATATCATTGCAGAAGATTTTGGAGTTAAAAAGGACTGGGAGGAAATTGAATCCGTAAAACGCGCCCGCGAACTGGGATTTATTATTAAATAGTTGTAAATATTATTAGTTTTTGCTTATTAAGAGGTTTTTGAAAGCGGTTCTTCGGTGTTGAATAGTTTTTCCATATCTGTTCGAGGCGGTTATTATCATTGCTGTCGGCTATTGGAATAAGGAAGATAAAATGAGGATATTGGTTACCGGTGCAGCCGGATATATTGGTGGAAGAATGGTTAAGGCTTTGTGTGAAAAGGATTGGGTGGAAAAAGTCGTGGGTACGGATATAACAGAAGCGCCACAAAAATTTCAGAAATTTGAATTTATCCGAAAGGATATCCGCGAACCCATTGATGATCTTTTCAAAAATGAGAAGATCGACACGGTGGTCCATGCCGCCTATGTTGTGACTCCCCAACATAATAAGAACATGATGGAAGACGTCAACAAGAGAGGCACGCGTAATATTTTAGCGGCTGTTTCCAAAACCGGGGTGAAACAGTTCATGATCACAAGTTCGACCATGGCATACGGGTTTTATCCAGACAATGATACGCCACTGACAGAGGAAAGCCGCCTGCGTGGCAATGACGATTTTACATATTCGAAAAATAAAAAAGAGATTGAAGGAATAATGCAGGGTTTTATTGCCGAACATCCGGAAATCATAGCGACCATTCTTCGTCCCTGCTTTGTGATCGGCCCGGGAATCAACAACCCTTTTTCCAGGCATTTAAGGAAAAAGTTCGTCCTTCTGCCATGTAATACACAGCCCTTCCAGTTTGTTCATGAAGACGATCTGATCAATGTAATGGTAATAATGATAGAAAAAAGGACCGGCGGAATTTATAATGTAACTCCTGATGGAACCATGACCTTTTCAGAAATGATTCAAACATTAGGAAACATCCGCATTCCGGTGCCATGGCCCCTAATATACATCAGTAATAATCTTGCCTGGTTTTTACGCTTGACCTTTCTATCCGAATTCCCTTCTCCAGGCATGCGATTGATGGTCAATCCCTGGTTGGCCAGTTCGGAAAAACTGAAACAAAAGATAGACTACCAATTCAAGTATAATACAAAAGAGGCTTTTGAGGATTTTGCCAGACACTTTGCCGGATCAGTTGCTTAATATTGCATCTCTCCCTGGCATTTGGGGCAAACAAGTGGGTCCACCTCAAATATCTTCTGTATCAGGCGCACCCAGTTTTTCCGGCATTTTTTGGGTGATAACTCTGGATGGTTAATTGCCGGGATAGCACTATCATTGTCAGCTTTTTTACGCATTCCACGGCATTTGTTGCTATAATAGCCGTAATACCGAACGGTCTGTTCTCTCTTGTCTCCGGAATATGCGTGGTCATGATCTACGACTACAACCCGTTGCCGTTTGATTTCGTACTCAAAAGAACTGTTCGTCTTCCAAACACCGGCCGGAAACTTTCGGATTGCATTTTTGCTTCCAATCCGGTCTTGCAGGATTGATTCAACAGCTGTTTTCAATATTGTTTTTTTCGGGTTGGTTTGACATCCGAAAGGGTTGCTCCAGTTTACCGGATGAGGCGCTGGGTTTTTTCCAGATAATAATCATATCCCCCTTCATAAATCAGCATCCGGCCGTGATCGATTTCAAAAACGCGATTCACCAGGGAACGCAAGAAATGGCGGTCATGGCTGACGAGCAGCAAGGTTCCGGAAAAATTCTGCAAGGCTTCAAGCAGTATTTCGCGGGAAATGATATCCAGATGGTTTGTGGGCTCGTCCAGGATCAGAAGATTGACAGGTTGGGTCAAAAGGATTGCCAGAACGACACGGCTCTTTTCACCGCCGGACAGTTTGTCGATTCTCTTATAAACGTCGTCTCCCTGGAAAAGGAAGGCGGCGCAAAGGTTGCGGACAACGCCGATGTTGGCGTGCGGCATGGCATCCTGAATGGTTGTGAAAACGGTTTTTGCAGGGTCGAGAATGTCCATGGAAATCTGGCTGAAATAGCCCACATGAACATTGGCCCCGATCACAACATCACCGGCCGTTGGTTCGGTTTGGCCGGACAGCACTTTGAGAAATGTTGATTTTCCGGCGCCGTTTACGCCGACTACCGCGATTTTATCCCGGCGCTGGATCATTCCGGATACTCCGCCGAAAACGGATTTGGAATCTCCTGAGGGCCGGGGCCAGGATTTGGCAAGCTCTTTCATCATGATCACGTCATCACCGGACCGGGGAGGGTCCGGGAAGGCAAACCGGATGGTGCGGTTTTCAGGCGGCACCTCGATGCGTTCAATTTTTTCAATTTTTTTGATCCTGGACTGCACCTGGGAGGCATGGGAAGCCCTGGCCGCGAACCGGGCAATGAATTCCTGTTCTTTGGCCAGCATCTCCTGCTGCCTTCGATAGCTGGCCATCAGTTGCTCCCTGCGTATTTCCCGTTCCCGCAAGTAAAAATCGTAATTGCCGCTGTAAGTCGTGAAGGTCCGGTTGCCCACTTCAATGATTCTGGAAACAATGCGGTTCATAAAATCATGATCATGGCAGGTCATGAGAAGCGCGCCTTTAAATTCCTTGGCAAGCCACTCTTCAATCCAGATGATGGATTCTATGTCCAGATGGTTGGTGGGCTCATCCAGCAGCAATACATCCGGATTCTGGGTCAGAATCTTGGCAAGGGCAATACGCATTTTCCATCCGCCGCTGAAGGATTCCACCGGCCGGTCATGATCGACAGGAGGGATGCCCAGCCCGGTCAATACTGCTTGGGCTCTGGACTCCAGCTCATAGCCTCCGCCATGCTCAAATTGTTCCACTGCATCACCGTATCGTTTCAGCAAGGATTCCATGGCATTGTCGGACATGGGTTGTCCCATGGCAATTTCCATTTCCCGGATCTGCACGCCGATGTTAACCAGGTCTTTTACCGCTGACATCACCTCCGTAAGGACGGATCGGCCGGACATTTCACCGACGTTCTGGGAAAAATAACCGATCCGGGTTCTGGCAGCACAGGTGATTTCACCACTATCGGCGTTTTCCTCGCCGGTTATCAGGCGGAATACCGTAGTTTTACCGACACCGTTTGGCCCCACAAGGCCGATTCGATTGCCGGAAAGGATCTGCAGGCTCGCATTCTGGAAAAGGATCTGCGAGCCATGTTGTTTGCTGATGTTCGTCAGATGTATCATGGCAGTGAGTCTTTATTTGATAGAAATCCATCCGTTCATTAAAAAGATAACCACTGAGCCAATTTCAAAACGATTAAAAAGCGTCACCGGCGAAAGTCAG
>PNOB01000083.1 GCA_013824585.1 Desulfobacterium sp.
ATCTTTACACCACCGACAAGCATCAACTTCAGGGAAGACGCATTTTTCTTTTTATACTTTTCCCAGTATTCAAACAGTTCCCGGCATCCTTTTGAGGCATCCACTCTTCCAACATACACTACATAATCAGAAGAAAATTCTTTCTGAAATTCAATATCCTTTTGTGTAAATTGAGGAGAACGAATTCCGATTCCAATCACATCCGAAACCATACAATCAAGATTAAATATTTTCAGTAGAAACTGTTTCTCTTCCACTGTATTGAAAACAAACCCTTTTGGTTTTTTGAAAAACTCCTGAAAAATGGTAAGATAGATGGGCGGCTCATCATGGGCTGTCGGAACCAGCAGCGACTTTTCAGAAACAATCGGTAATCCCCAAAAAGTTGTGGCGTATAAATATGTAAAAAAAATAAAAACATCATAATTGTCTTTGTTCCGAACCAGAAAATCCAACATATCGGGAGAGTCCGGTCCCTGGGCTTTCATCCACTGGATTTCATCATCATAACTGTGCGGGACATGAAGAACTTTTTCAGAAATACGATTGAACATTCTGACATTTCTTGGTTTTCTGACAGGGAAACGATATACGGAAACACCGTTGATGATTTCCTTTCCTTTTGGATAATCATCCTTCCAGGTCATATAATCTGTCGCGCATGTGGTTAAAACATCGATATCCCAGATGTCATTCATCAGCTCCGCAATCTGGCGGCACTCATATTCAGCGCCTCCATTGATATCCGGACCGTACCGTTGAACAATGATGGCAACTTTGGGCTTCATGCAGCCTGTTCTTCCATCTTCTGAATCAGTCGATCCAGTTGCGGCCAGACAGCCTCTGGTAAAAAAGCGTTTCGTCTTTGTCTTTGTGCATTCAAAACCAAATCTCGTATTTTGTCGTCCCTGACCATCAATTTGGCCAAGGCAGCCACATGGATAAGATCATCTTTACTGTTAAAGAGTATCCCTGCATCACCTAAAGTTTCCGGTACAGCAGTACTTTTAAAGGATAATACCGGAATATCAAACCACATGGACTCTATCAGTGGGATACAAAAACCCTCATGCTCACTCATGGACCAGAAAAGATGCGCGGTTCGATAATATGCCTGAAGCTCGGATTCTGTTACCTGCCCTACCAGAAAAACTTTTCTCATCAGTCCGAATTTTGAAATTATTTTTTTCAGATGCTGGTAATACGGGTCAGCAGGCTGTCCAAAACCGACCATGATCAAACGTGCGTCAGGATCCATTGTAAGATAATGATGAAACGATTCAACCAGATGATCCTGACATTTATTGGGTGCAATTCTACCGACAAAAAGTATATTTGCAATTCCATCCTGCAGACGCGCCATCAGTTTTGAATCTGCAGGAGTTTTCCATTTATCCGGGTTGACACATATCGGCAGCACAGATGGATTGGGAAAGCCTGTCTGCCTCAATTCATCTGAATTAAACTTCGAATCTCCGGCTGAAATATGAAAAACATCTGATAATAATTGAAGATCCAAACGCCCTTTTGTTAAAATCCTGGCATATTCAGGGTCATATGGTTCAAAAAAATGGGCAGGGGTTATGTTGTGGTAGATCATCAGTTTGGGCCCGGAATGCTTGACAGCAAAGGATGTAAGTTCAGAACCGATGGAGTGATGGTAGATAATTCCCGCCCGTTTTCCGATTATTTTGGATTGGAAAACAACTGCTTCCGTTGCCATTTTATCATCCAGATACCGGACATAAATATTGGATTGATACCCGCTGTCGCGAAGAAAATTCCTGATTTCAATTGCATGGTTGGATATTGCATCTCCGTAGGTGAGATTGGGAAGCAGTTGATGAATTTCTTTCAGTTTACAGGAGGATTTTCGGGTTGTAAAAAAAATTAATTTTTCAGTATTCCAAAGCATTTCATAGCGGTCTATCACTTTTTCCCAACTGACATTTTCTTTAGCATAATGCAGGCCCTTTCTGCAAAATTCCTCCATTTTCATTATATCCATATTTTCAAATTCCGAAAACCGGTCTGCCCATTCTGTTTTTGAATCGGCAAGAAGGCCACCCCCGGATTGCCTGACTGCTGTTGCGGTTGCAAGACACTCACGATTTGCAACAACCGGTTTTAAATGAAACCACGCCTCCATAATAACCCTTGAAAAGCTTTCATTTTTGCTAGGCTGAAACAAAGCAATGCAGGATGAAAGCAGCATTTCTTTTTCATCATCAGAAACCAATTGCAAATCAATTATCCCTTTTGATTCATCATGATAATTGTTTGGCCCAGGCCCGGCCAGTACAAGCAGCAAATCAGAATCCACATGATTTGTCCTAAACTCTTCAAAAGCACTGACAAGCAAATCTGTATTTTTCGTCTGATCTCTTCGTCCAAGGCATAAAATAAATTTCGATTGTTCAAGATTAAAACTTCCTATTTTCGCAACAGAATTTTGCTTTCCGGAGTTTACTTCCACGCCGCCGCCAATTACTGTTCCCATTCTGCAAAAGCCAGGTCCATAAAGTTTTTGAGCCAGAATCATTTCACCTACAGAAAGAAACAGTACCCCTTTGGCCAGAAAAAAAAGCCTTTCCACTTCCGGCAGATAGGCATAGGCTTCATCATGGAGGCATGGCTGCAAATAAGCTTTTTCCGAAACAATAGGCAAGCCATTCAGAATAATTCCGTATAAATATGGCATAAAAATAAATGCCTCATATTGTTCCTGCTTCATTTCCAGATATTTCAACAAAGATGCAGAGTTAATATTTTCATGGGCAAATGTATCTGAAAGCGGTTTTGCTATAGGATAAACACCTGGAATAAGATCACTTTTTTTTAGATCCAGCAGTATCCTGTTCACACGATCAAATGAATCCTGATCCCGTTTATCAACCGGAAAACGTCGAACACAAACGCCATTGATCTGTTCTTCGCCTTGTTTGTAATAGTTTTTTCCCCAGTCATCGGCAAACGAACGGCAACAGGTGGTAAGGACTTCAACCTTTCTTCCTCTTGCGGCAAGTCTTGTTGCAACTTGAAATGCCTCCTGTTCTGCACCTCCCTTTAAATCTTTTCCAAACCATGGAATAACAATCGCAATGGCTTTCATAGTTTGTATCCGATTACAGCATAATCCTGTGGGCCATAAAACCGTTGGTTAAATCGTTTTACAATCTCACTCCCATCATCCGGTATTTTCTCTTCATCTGGGTACGGGTGCAATTTTTGAATACTCACACGGTAAAATCCGCGTGATTCTAAAAAAAACTGCATCATCTGCGGTGGAAGTGGATTTCGATGGGTTGGATCAAAATAAAAATTACATGACCCGACCAGAACATTTTCCGGATTGGGTGTTTCAAATATTGCAACGCCGCCTTTGCGAAGGACCCGCAGGGTTTCATTGAAAAAGTTCAATAAGGTATTCAGTGGCAGATGTTCAATCAAATGAAATGCAGTAATGGCCCCTATGCTGTTTTCCGGAAGGGATTGCAAGTATACAACGGCATCCTTTTCAACAACAATCATTCCGCGCTCAATACATTGTTCAACGAGTGTCCGGTTTAGGTCCACTCCGATTATGGTGCGCTGGTTTTCCGAAATCAATTCCAGCCATTCGCCTCGACCGCACCCGATGTCCAGTATGGGATAATCTTCCAAACCGGCACCGGATTCCTCAATCAACGGAAGATATACCCGCAGACGCTCTTTTATTTCTTGACGGGTGCCCCGGAACCGGTCTTCAAAAAATAGATAAAGCGGATCAAAAAGGTGCTCTGCTTGACCAATAATTTGCTTCAACTGTTCAGAGGAAAACGGCTCAGGTAAACGTTTTTGAGCTTCTTCCATAAACACCACAAAACGATTTTCATACATGGTGATATTGGCCTTCAAGTATGAATTGATTTTTTCCTGGGTATCAATTTTCTCTGTTTGTTCATCCAGAAGTTGTGTCTGCTTTTGAATCTGTTCTGAAAGTTGGCTTACGATGTTTTCATGGTGGCTCAATCGTCGTTCAAGATTTGAAATACCATCGCGGATGATATGCAGGACATTGAGAATGGCAAGGTTAAAATTGGTTTGAGGAAAAGTAATAATTCTGGTTATGTATAAAACAATGCGACTTGCAAACTTTGCTACTCCCCGAATCATTTTATTGAATCGAAGCATCGAAAAGTTTTTTTGTCCAATAACTGCATTCTCCTCTGCAACTCCCATGTTTACTTTCAGATGATGCCAGTCAAAAGAAGACAGCATCTCATCTGCAAAAGGGTCATCGCCACTGTTCACTTTTAAGCCGCCCTCTTTTCTGTTTTCCACTTCAGCTTTAATTTTGGCCATGATCTCATCAACATTGATCTCTTTATTCTCGGTTTCAATCATTCTTCAAACTTCCTTCTTAATTTCAACATTTACCGGCAGTGCTGCAACGCCAATAAATGAAAAACTGCTATTGGGAACAACCTGAAAAACCAGACACTGATCCCACCAGTCAAAATTATTTTCAATATGTGTATCTCCGGTATGAATGCCGATCGTGATCGAATAATTGCCAGAGCCGATATTCAGCTTTGTAATAAAAGTTACTTCCATATCTTCCCCGGAACAGTTGATACCTGTATTAACACGCAGATGAAAGGTATTGGTTCCGAACACATCATTGCCGAGACGATCCCGTATGATAAAACCAATGGTTGGATCTTCTATTGTCTCATTGAAATGAATACGGCATGTTATCTTCGCAGTATCACCAACAAAAAAAGTGCTGGACTTCATATTTTGATCATTGAGCATATCAACATCGCTGATATACGATTGTTTTCTGCCGGATCTGGTTGTAACTTTTCCAGACCCTGTCGCCATTTGCAGAATCTCATCATCCATATTCTTTTTGGCAATGAGTCCATTGTAGTAATTCAGGACATCCTCGGGTTTTCCATCCTGGATGAGGGTGCCGTTATCAAAAAGAATCGCGCGGTCACAAATGGATTTCACCGCCATAGGATCGTGGGACACAAAAAGAATGGTTGTTCCCTGCTCCTTATAAGAACGAATTCGCTGGATGCATTTATGCTGAAAATGAGCATCTCCGACAGAAAGTGCTTCATCAATGATCAGGATATCCGGGCAGACAATGGTGGCAGTGCTGAAAGCCAGTCTCATCTGCATGCCTGTGGAATAAACCCTCAGGGGTTGGGTAAAATAATTTCCCAGTTCAGAAAATTTTTCAATTTCCGGAAGTAGATTGGAAATTTGGTTTTGAGAGAACCCCATCATCTGGCAGGAAATAATGGCGTTTTCCATTCCTGAAAAATCCGGATGAAAACCAAGTCCCAACTCCAATAAGGCTGAAACCGTTCCGGAAATATGAATACTGCCTTGGGTCGGTTGCGTAGTGCCGGTTAACAGCTTCAGTAAAGTGCTTTTCCCGGCCCCGTTTTGACCGATAATTCCAACAGATTCACCTTTCTCAATCTGAAAAGAAATCCCTTGCAAGGCCCATTTGTATTCAGGTTTTCCGAACCGGCTGTTGCTTAGCCAATCCAAAAGACGGAACCTGTTGCTGGAGTACTGTTTATATCTCTTACCTACTTTTTGGATTTCAATACTTATCATTATAACTCATCGGCAATATCACCCGATAATTTCTTAAAGATAGAAAAGCCGGCAGTTAAAAAAAGAATAGCCCCGATAATATGAAACTTCAATAGATATATATCCGGCCATTGACTTTGTAAAATGATCTGCTGATAGGATGTGATGAATTGTGTCATGGGGTTGAAGGCAAGCAATGACTTTATCTTCTCTGGGAGGATGGAAACCGGATAAATAATTGGCGTAAACCAAAACCAGAACTGTAAAACAATTCCAACAATCTGACCGATGTCACGAAAAAAAACATTCATGGTCCCTAAAAAAATCCCAAGTCCCATTGCAAAAGCCTGTTGAATGATCAACAGGGGCACAAACCCGATGATGCACCATCCGGGGAATTTTCCCATGATCAATAAAAAAATAATAAAAATGCCGAAGATGATCATAAAGTTTATGCAACTGGAAAGAAAAAGGATCACGGGCAAGGTTGTTCGAGGAAAATTCACTTTTTTAATCATATTTGCATGTTCGATAAATATTGTCTGACACCGGGACAGCATTTCTGCGAAAAAATTCCATGCAAGAAGTCCGGCACATAAAAAAATACCGTATGCCCAGGTATCCTCACTCCCGATCAGCCTTGATCTCATGACCTTTGAAAAAATGACGGTATAAACAAAGATCATTGCAATGGGATTCAGTATCGCCCATATGCTGCCGAGAAGAGAACCAAGATAACGGCTCTGAAATTCACGTCCTACCATACCAAGGATGAATCCCCGATATCTCCACAAGGAAATCCATCTTTCAAGTATCTTCCCAGTCTGTCTGCTACCCATACCTTCCTTCATACAAAGCCTAAACCAGGAGGCGTATTATTAAAAAGGACATCATCTGCTGTTGGAACGGATTCCGTGTATATCTTCTTCCACCATCATACCAACCAGGGTTTGAAATTTTACTTTGGGTTGCCAACCCAATTTTTTTTCACTTTTTTGATAATCTCCCTGAAGTAGTTTGACTTCTGCAGGCCGGTAAAACAGTTTATCGATTACCACATAATCTTCCCAGTTGAGCCCGGCTGATTCAAATGCAAGCTGAACAAATTCCTTGACCGAATGCGTTTCATTGGTTGCGATCACATAATCATCCGGCTGATCCTGTTGAAGCATCAGCCACATCGCCTCAACATAGTCACCGGCAAATCCCCAATCCCGTTTTGCTTCCAAATTTCCCAGCCGCAACTCCTTCTCTTTGCCGGCCTTGATCCTTGCAACCGTACTTGTAATTTTTCTGGTAACAAACTCAAATCCCCTTCGAGGGGACTCATGATTGAACAGAATACCGTTACAGGCAAAAGTGTCATAAGATTCCCGATAGTTTCGGGCCAGATCAAAACCGGCAACCTTTGAAATCCCATATGGAGAACGGGGGTGAAAGGGAGTGGATTCACTTTGAGGAGTTTCTTTCACTTTTCCAAACATTTCGCTGGAAGCTGCAAAATAAAATTTACATTGAGGCGCTCTTTCTTTCAGAGCAGACAGCAGGTAAAGCGTTCCGTTGATATTGGTATTGATCGTAGAAAATGCATCTTCAAATGAATAGCTGACAAAACTTTGGGCAGCAAGATGATAGCATTCATGGGGTTTGCATTTTTCAACCACATTGAAAAGACTGGCATAACTCTCCATGGATGCGGCATGCAACGTGATCTTGTCTAACAGATGATGAATACGCCATAAGCGGCTTGCGGGTGCTTCAATAGCCACCCTGCGGACTATGCCATGAACTTCATATCCTTTATTAAGCAAAAATTCAGTCAGATAAGACCCGTCCTGTCCTGTAATTCCAGTAATTAATGCACGTTTCATATTATCCTCGTTATTGCTGTTTACAAAACATTATCTTTTTCATATTACCGCTTCATCATCTGAAATCGTATATTCCGGGACAATTTCTTTCAGTTTTTCCTTCAGTCTTTTTGCATCATGTTTTTTAGCAAGTTCAACCAATTCTGCTATTTTATCTTCAAACTGTTTTTTTTGATTCTCGTCAGGATAGTCTAACCCATTTTTTAGAACCAAGATTTTCTCATGTTTAGTTTTTTTGATACCCTCACCTTCTGTGATCAATTCTTCATATAACTTTTCTCCAGGTCTCAGGCCAGTAAATTTTACCTCTATATCTTCAGGTTTTTTCCCTGAAAGACGAATCAAATCTTTTGCCATATCGACGATTTTAATCGGCACACCCATTTCAAGAATAAATATTTCACCGTTATGTCCCATGGTAAAAGCCTGTAATATCAACTGGGCAGCCTCTTCCATTGTCATAAAATATCGAGTGATTTCAGGATGTGTAATGGTTACAGGTCCGCCATTTTCAATCTGTTTCAAAAATAGAGGGATGACAGAGCCTGATGAACCGATTACATTGCCGAAACGAACAGCCATTAAACGGGTATCGTTTGATGATTCGGCCTGTAACATCTTCTCAGCGATACGTTTTGATGCGCCCATTACATTAGTGGGCCTGACAGCTTTGTCTGAAGAAATCAAAATAAATCGTTCTACCTTATGGGCTATCGAGACCTTGATAATAGAATCTGTTCCAATGATATTGGAGTAAACCGCCTCCCAAGGATTTCGCTCGACCAATGGTACATGCTTATAGGCTGCTGCATGAAATACAACATCTGGTTTGTATTTGGTGAATATGCTGTTTAACAGTGGAACATCCTGTACCCTGCCTAGTACAGCACGATATTTTAGATAAGTAATTAAATGTTTCAACTCCATCTGAATGGAATAAAGATTACTTTCACTGGCATCAAAAAGGATAATCAGGGATGGCTTATATTTACATATTTGGCGACAAAGTGAAGAACCGATTGAACCTCCAGCTCCGGTAACAAGGACGCACTTATCCTTCAGCATATCCAGAATTTTATCATTCTCCAGATAAACAGAGGGACGGCCAAGCAGATCCTTGTATGAAATATCTCTTATGGTTTTGATGCTGACTCTACCGTCAATGAGTTCTCCCATTCCGGGCAAAGTTTTATAAGGGAGATTGGTAGCCTCGCATGCCTTGACAATTCTGCGCATGTTCTCACCATCGGTTGAGGGTGTGGCAATCAGCAATTCATCAACAGACTCACGTTTGACAATCTCTTCAAGTTGGTCAACTCTGCCGAAAATCCTGACGCCATGAATATGTTTGCCGACCTTGCCTTTATCATCATCGATGAAACCGACTACCTGATATTGCAAGTTTGGATTATCTTTAATCTCACGCATGACCTTCTCACCTGCATCGCCCGCTCCGATAATGATCATCTTCCTTTGTTGCACCGGACTCTCATTGCCAATAGCCGTTTGTGATGAAGAAAGTATCATTCTGATCGATAGCCGTATGCCTGAAATAAAAATCAACGATAGAATGCCATCAATGATAAAAACAGATCGGGAAAAACCGTAGAACCCGGAATACATAACAATGAAAGATACAATAAACAGGGAGCTCACAGACACGGATTTAATCACATTCATTAAATCAACAATGCTGGTATAACGCCACATCCCGCTGTAAAGATTGAAATGATAAAAGACGATCAATTTACAGAGCAGAAGCGGTACAATTGTATTTTTTATTGTTGTCAATTCTAGTGCGGTCAAACTGCCTTCAAATCGGATCATATAAGATAAGAGGTAAGATAAGACAAGAAGCAAACTGTCTAAAGCAATTAAAAAAAGCAGATTTTTCCTGATCTTTATTTTCATTATATCATCCTAAAATTTGGTTATTTTTCTACCAACGGCAACGCCCAGATCGCGGTTGTCTGAGGAAACAGAAGATAACAAAGGGTTCCAGGTCCGGCTGACCTGAAATGTCAAATCCGGGGAATTTGCCGTTATGGTTTCTTCAACGACAACCTTTTTCCAATTATTGTCTTGGAACAAAATTTCCTTGATTTTTCGATTCCCGATGAACAATTGAACAGAAACCGGATTTTTCCGAATATCCGGATGACCGCATCTCAAAAACAGATTCGGAAGACTCTTCCCCTTATCATATCCGTCAGAATCAGCAGAGTTGTGAGATCCTCCTGAAGGATTCGAAAAATTATGGATCAAAGCGGTTATGCGAATAGATGACCGCAGTCCGGACCATCTATAAGAAGAAGGAATATCCGAATAAAGGCTGTCTGTTCCTTGATCCGTATTAGTTTCCTCCCCGTAAAAACCGATGAAATCTTCAGGCAGTTCCTCCAAAAAGCGAAATTCTCTTACGGCAATTCCAAGATTCCTCGAATCTTCGCTCAGGTCCATTTTTCGCGGGTTAAAGGTTTTATTCACCCGAAACTCCACTTTGATTTCCTGGTTTCTAATGTTCGGACAATGGTAGACAATTGTTTTCTGACCGCCGCCGAAAAAATGTATGGTGTCCAGCGGCTCATCATTCAAATACATCTTCAGCTCCAATCCCTCGGCAGAGCTGCTGTTATTATGATGGACCACCAGCCTTGATTCGATGATATCGCTTTTTGCTTTCATGAAGACAGCGGCATGTTTTCCGGTCCATCGGTAGATGCCGTCATCCCATGTTTCTGGGCTGTAAAAACCGGGATAATCACTGCTTTCGTTCGCAAGCGAATATTTCTCTAGTTGATATTTATTTTGCAGTGTCCGGGAAAATGATGTCTGATGATAAATGAAAGCGCTTACGCATGAAACAGCCAAAAGGATCAGGCTGACTTTGTTCCAGATACTTTTGCCTTGCCGTGAGATTACATTTTCATCGATTGTCAGAACATAACCGTAGTTGATAAACGTCAGAAACCATATCATCGGAATATACTGTATACTATCGAAAATACCGATAAAATGGACACTCAGCAGAGATACGATAATAGCGGCATTAACTATCGTCTTGTTTTTGATAAAATCCGCCATGAGTATCATCAAGGCATACCCCATCATGCACACCCAGATAATCAGTCCGACAATACCTCCGCTGTCAAATATCTGTAAGAAAATATTATGCGGTGTATCCTGAACCCGTCCGCTAGTAAACCGGTGGTAGTAAGAGTCTTTAATATTCGTCAGAATGTTTCCATGCCAACTAAAAGCATCATACCCCATACCCAATATAGGTTTTTCCAAACCAACGGCCATGCCATGCCTCCAAACTTCTGAACGCGCTTCTGGATTGAATAATCTTGAGGCCTGGCTTTTTATATTGGCCTGTATTTGCATCGTGGTTTCAACTTTACTACTATTATTGTTTTTTGTTGCTATTTCTGTCAGTGGCACCACTATTTTATATAATAACAGTAAACTTATTAAAATCGTTATCGGCATTGAAACAAGAACTTTAATATAATCACGAATTTTAATGCGCTTGAAGTCAAAATTACCATTTTTATTAATATGAATAAATGACCAGCAAATTAACAATACCAGTGGATAGGATACCCACCCAGCCCTTGCACCGGATAACAGCAATGCAATTTCGCAAATAATCAGAGAGGAAAATAGAAAAATATACCACATGATAGATCCACTTTTAGAAATAAAGACTATCAAGCAATATGGAATGACGATGACAATAAACTCCGAAAACCATCCTCTATTTAAAAACATCGAGTGCAAAACCATAGAGTTTTTCTCATAGTAAAATTTAGGACGATAAAAATTCAAGTCAATAAGCTGAAACAAATCCAGTATCCCAATTACAGAAGCGAAAATGGCACCCAAAAAAATCCCTAAAAGAAGAGAGTTAAACAACTGTTTGTTGTCTGAACTAATAGAGAGTTGAAAAGAAAAAACAAAAAAAAGAAGCAGCCTGTTCAGTCCTGCAACAATATAAATACCGGAATACGGGACTGCGTTGAAAGCGTTGCTGAAAAAATCTGAAATTCCGAAATAATAGATATTGTCTGCAATTTCGGATATTGGAAACAAAAGAATGGAGGATACGGATAAGCATAGATAGGAAAGCATCAGCACAAAAAGGTGTGAATTGATTTTTGCTGATGATCTGGTTGTCATGTTAATTACCAGCAGCGTTGAAACCATCAGCGTGACAATCAGCTCGAAAACCTGAGATTGAACATCATACGGCCGGAATCCGAAAAGAAAAAATGACAGGCCAAAGACAAACATCAGCCTGCCCATTAATGCGGGCAATACCGATACGACAATGCAGCATAACGGCAATATAATGACCATAAGATCGATAAAAGCGCTGATGCCGTATAATGCTGTGACCCTGACGACTATATTGAAATATAAAAATAGAACAATCAGGGATGGTATCGCGTATCCATCAAACTTACAGGATAATCTGGTGGCAGTCATAAGGATGGGAGTGCCTGCGGACAAATATGTTTAATGTTTGTCATGCCTTCCTCAAAAAATCAACAGACTGGAGGTTAAAATGGCTTTTAAAAAAATGGAACAAAACTTAGGAATGGACCAGATCAATTTAGAAATCCTCCGCCAGTTTGAAGCACAAGGGCTTAGTATTAATGAAGGTATGCTGTTGATGCAAGGTTGGTTCAATCCGCCAGCCATCCTTTGAGTAACGATGATATTCAAAAGAATAGACATAAACACAATACGCCTGAAGGAAAGCTTGATAAAAACGGCAAACCGAAAAAGTTCTGCAGGGATCTGGATTCCAACTGGATTATAATACAAATTGTTTTCACACACAAACACTATACCAACCACTAGAAAAAATAGTAATCTATTCGTTCAACTTTTTCATTATCCGTTCAGCAATATGCCATGCGTCCATACCGTAAATTTTCCTAAGATACTTCTGAGACCCTACTACTGATGAGAATCCGGCTTCAAGACCTATTCGAAGAAAAAAACCAGGAAAAACACCTGCGTCCATAAGGGTTTCCGATACAGCTCCACCAAGTCCGCCGTGGATGGTATTTTCTTCCACAGTGACTATTCCTCCGGTCTTGTAAGCAGCATGCAGGACAGCTTCCTTGTCAAAGGGAACAATAGTATGCATGCTCAGAACAGTCAAACTTATGCCTTGTTTTTCCATAATTTTTGCAGCCTGCTGAACTTCTCCCAGAATCCCACCTGTGACAATAACGGTGCAATCACCGCCATCACTTAGTATCCTCGCTTTCCCCAGCAAATATTTTTCGTTGGGGTAAGGATTGTCGTTTCCATAAGATTTATCTAACCTGAGATAACATGTACCAGGTTGTTTGACCAAGGCTGAGGCGGCTTCTGCTGCTTCCCACAACCCGCAGGGAGAAACAACGCTCAGGTTGGGCAGACTACGCATTATGGTTATATCCTCTGTGGCATGATGCGAAATTCCCAAAGCTCCATAGCTGAATCCGCCTCCTACACTGACCACTTTGACATTGGCCTCATGATAACAGGCATCATTGCGGATTTGTTCCAGACAGCGAAGTGTTGAAAAGTTGGCTATGGAATAAGTGAAAACAATTTTTCCCTCAATGGCCAAACCGACAGCCAGCCCAGTCATATTCTGTTCGGCAATGCCAGCATTTATAAACTGATCAGGCAAATCCTTCCTGAATTTGTCAAAAACCCCAAAGCCCAGGTCGCCGGTGACCAGCAAGATATTCGGATTTCCCCCGGCAAGCAGGGTTAACCTCTCTATGAACTTATCTCTCATGGACTGTAAATCCTTGTTTAAGCTCTTTAAGCGCGTTATCAAATTCTTCCCCACGGGCGCAGCGATAGTGCCAGAGAATAGAGTGTTCCATGAAGGAAACCCCTTTACCCTTGATTGTATTGGCAATGACCACGGATGGTTTCCCAACTGCAAAAGGTATTTGGGAAAAAGTCTTTCTTAGAACGTTGTGATCATGGCCATCCACTTCCATGACCGCCCAGCCGAAGCTTTGCCATTTCTCGACAAACGGTTCAAGTTCAAGTATTTCAGAAACAGGGCCCAAGCTTTGAATTTTGTTGTAATCAACAATAGCAACCAGGTTGTCAAGTTTATGGTGATTAGCAAACATAATGGCCTCCCAGTTGGAACCCTCATCACATTCACCGTCTGACATAAGCACAAAAACCCTCCAAGCTTGTTTATCCATTTTTGCTGCCTTGGCCATTCCAACACCAACAGGCAGGCCATGTCCAAGGCTGCCAGTGGAGAATTCCACACCGGGGATGCCTTTATGACTGATATGCCCGCTTAAATCCGAGCCGTTCTGACAATGCTGGTCAAGCTTTTCCACCGGAAAAAAACCGCGTTCAGCCAATGCTGCATATACTGAAGC
>PNOB01000084.1 GCA_013824585.1 Desulfobacterium sp.
AAGGGGGGGCTGGAACCGGAAAAACGCTGATCGCACTGGCAGCCGCTCTGGAGAGGAAAAAAGATTTCAGACAGATATTGATTACAAGACCCATGGTGCATCTGGAAGATAAGGATAATATGGGATTTCTACCAGGGGATATCCGTGAGAAAATGGATCCGTGGCTGCGTCCGATCTGGCAGAACCTGTCTGTCCTGAAGGAGGTCGACCCCCAGAACCGGGAACTGATCGATAAATATCTGGCGGATAAAAAAATCGATATCGAACCCCTTGATTATATCCGGGGGACAACATTTATCAAAAGCATTATGATTATTGACGAGGCGCAGAACCTGACACCTCACCAGGTCAAGACCATTATCACACGAGCTGGTGTGGGCACAAAACTGGTTTTCACCGGAGACCTGGATCAGATTGACCGGAAAAGGCGTCTGGATCGGTTTTCCAATGGGCTGGCGTATGCAGCAGGCAGGATGCTCAACCAGGAAATCGTCGGCCATGTTAAATTTCATACCTCTGTTCGATCCGAACTGGCAAAAATAGGTGTTGATCTTTTATGATGAGTACCATGAAAAACAATACAGATATCGTTAATCCAGTAACTGCGGTTGTGGCGGATTCAAATGGAGAGATTTTTGATTTAGAGGGATATGCTGCTGTAGGAATGGCAGGAAATCATCTGGAAGTTCTTACTGGTTCGGAAACCGTGTCCATGCCCCATGGATCAGAGTTGATGTTTCTGCCGGACAGGATGCCGATTGTTTATAATCTTTCACTGGATCAGTTTGAAACCCTTGAAGAAGATCCATATCATCCAGGCGAGCCATTGTTTCCGGTCGCGGTTTTTAATTCTCCCGGATATGTCAATACCGCAACCTGCGCATATGAAGAAGAGGATTTTGCAGCATACCTTCCTCTTTTTTCTTATGGTGCAGTGGGTTGGCATCAGGATGGTTTTTGCTCGGCCGTGATCCAGGTGGATGAAGAACCCCGGCAGGATCTTCGATTGATGAAAATGGAAAAGGTTCATGCCGGTATCCGGGCCATGAGGAGTTTGCTTCCCGATAACCGGTTGCGGAGCCATCTGGAAAAATGTGCTCTTGAGTATTCGTGTCCTGCGGCCAAGAATTTTTTTATCGGCAGGTGTGAAGCCCCGCTCCCAACATCAAGGAAGTGCAATGCCCGATGCATTGGATGTATTTCTCTGCAAAAAGAGTTTAAAATCAAAAGTCCTCAAAATCGGATTACGTTTACGCCTTCTCCTGAGGAGATCGCAGGAGTTGCGCTTGCGCATCTTCAGAAAGTCAACCAGGGAGTTGTCAGTTTTGGCCAGGGGTGTGAAGGAGACCCGCTCATGGCTGCCCATGTTATCGGGCCGGCCATAGCACAGATTCGTTCCAAAACAAGTTATGGAACCATCAATATGAACACAAACGGAAGTCTGCCGGATATCCTGTCAACGCTTTTTGATCAGGGGCTGGACAGTATCCGAATCAGCATGAACAGCGCCAGCAAAAAATTGTATACGGCTTATTTCAGACCGGTCAAGTATTGCTTTGAGGATGTGGAAGCGAGCATCGATATGGCCATTCAAAAAGGAAAAAGGGTAGCCATCAATTATCTCAACTGTCCGGGTGTCAGTGACAGCAAAGAAGAAGCAGATGCTTTTCAAGCCTTTCTGGAGAGGCATCCGGTGGATTTAATACAATGGCGGAATCTTAATTTTGATCCGTTTCGATACTGGAAGATCATGTCGGAAGCGGTTTCACTGGGGGAACCCATGGGTATGAAGAATCTTCTGGAAAGGATTCGGGTAAGGTTTCCTGAGATTCTGTTCGGATACTTCAATCCTCCCAGGGAACGGTTTGAACAGGCAACGGCTTCCCGTCAGAAATGAAAAAAAGCGGTTCGCTAAAGAATGGAGCGGTTTTTGCCGATAACTATATAAAATACATCGATTTCTTATTTTCGAATCAGAATTGCGGAAAAGGAGGAAGATCAATGGAGATTGTTATCGGTGCGGCACCTTATGTTGGATTGCCGGAAAAAAAGCGGAGGCTTGCCAGCGAATCCTCTGTAGAGGCGCATTTTCTATCCATGCGTCGACCCAGGAAACCCTATGGCATGCCAAGGCAGGGAGAACAGAATCGCAGATTCCGGGTCAGCGGGCTGGACCCTGCCGGGGGACGAATTTTGACACTTCTGGTTCCGGACAGCAATAATCTCCCGAAAGATATCAATAACGGAGAGTATAAGATATTTCTGCGTTTTGTTCATGAACGGTAAGAACAAATGGAATGATCCTGGTAAATATGGCAGATATCCTTCTGATTCAACCTCCGGTCCGAGATTTTTATCTTACCCAGAAAAGAACCATTCCTTACGGACTTTCTTCAATTGCCGCCGTGCTGATTCAAAATGGTTTTTCCGTTGAGCTTTTTGACAGCCTCGCAACCCACAAATCGCGTATTCTGGATTATCCGGATGAGATGAACCACCTCCGTCTGTTTTATGGAGAGCCGGATCAATCGCCTTTTGCCCTGTTTCATCACTTCCGTCATTTCGGGTATAGTTATGAACATATCGGAAATGTTGCCAGACAATCCCATGCTTTTCTGGTCGGCATTTCCTCCCTGTTTTCCGCATATCAAACTGAAGCATTGAAAACAGCGGAGATTGTAAAAAAATGGCATCCTGACTGTAAGATTGTAATCGGAGGACACCATGCCACCTCCATGCCAGAAGAGGTGATGAAGAATCCGGCAGTTGATTTTCTGATCCGGGGAGAGGGGGAGGTCTCCATGCCTTCCCTGGCAAAAGCAGTGCATGATCATCTCTCTATAAAAAATATTCCGGGAATTGTATATCGGGTGGAAAACGGTTCCCTTGTCATCCGTCCTCCGGCCGTGATGGATAATCCGGATCATTATCCCCTGCCCGCGACCCATCTTGTGAAAAAAAATTACTACCAGCGAAACAAGGCCGGAAGTATTGCGGTTGTGGCAAGTCGTGGATGCCCGATGAAATGCTCCTACTGTTCCATGGGGGAGTCTGGTCTGCCGTACCGGAGACGATCGGTTGAATCCGTAGTAAAAGAGATTGAACTGGCAACTGTTTCGGATCAGGTCCGGTTCATTGATTTTGAAGATGAGAACTTTTCCCTGGATAAAAAATGGTTCCTCGCCCTTCTCCGGGAAATTCAAAATCAATTCGGGCATCTTAATATGGAGCTGAGAGCCATGAACGGCCTGTTTCCTCCTTCCCTGGATCAGGAAATCATTGAGCAGATGAAATTATCCGGGTTTAAAACATTGAATCTCTCTCTTGGATCTACTTCTCCTGCCCAGCTCAGGAATTTTTCAAGACCGGATGTCCGGAACCATCTTGAACATGTGCTCAGGATTGCCGGGAGGATGGATATGGAAACCGTTTGCTACATCATTGCAGGTGCCCCGGATCAAACAGCTTCCGATTCTGTAAAAGATCTCCTGTATCTTGCCGGCCACAAAACAATTGCCGGTGTATCGATCTTTTATCCTGCCCCCGGAAGTCCGGATTACCGGAAATGTGCAGAGTTGAAACTCCTTCCGGAACAGATATCCCTGATGCGGTCTGCTGCTTTTCCGATTTCTCATACTACTACGCGTATGGAAGCCGTGACGATTGTCCGGCTTGGACGTATCCTGAATTTTATTAAATTTTTGAGCCGGAAAGAATCCTTCCTTCCCGCACCCCGGCCTTTTCAGGAAGAGGTGTTGTCTGATGTGGAGGATCGGGAAGAAAAGGGGAAACAATTGCTTGCATGGTTTCTCTTTGACGGCCGGATCAGAGGCGTAACACCCGATGGCCATGTTTTTGAACATCTGGCCGATGATACCCTGGTGAATCAATTTCTTGCTGGAATGAAATCATTGTTGGATGTTCAACCCTTTGTAAATATAATGCAATCCGGAAAGAATGGTGATGGTTGATGTGATGCCATACAGAAAAAAGGAGAATGTCACAGGGATTGCCGGAGGAATAACCTGGTACAATAGAACGATAAACACCGTCAAAAGCTGAAAAAAAGTTGTCCATTTGCTGAGCAGGCTTGGCCGGATTTCCACTTCGATATCAGCCAAAGTATAGATAATGATTCCGGTCATAATCAGGATATCCCGGCTGATGACAATTACAGCCAGCCAGAAGGGAATTATTTTCAGGATGGTAAGCGTAACAAATGCCGATGCCATGAGCATTTTGTCTGCGATCGGGTCCAGATACGCGCCAAGTGTGGTTCTCTGATTCAGATACCGGGCGAGCAGGCCATCCAGACCATCACTGATTGCAGCAACTGTGAACACGATCAGAGAAAGAAAAAAAAGATCTTTTTGCAGAAAGATAACAAATAAAGGGACAATCAGTATTCTGATCACCGTGATAATGTTCGGAAGGTTGATAGTCAAGAAATCTGTTCCTCAAGGATTCGGTTACTCTACTGTTTTATCTGCCTTAAAATTTCCTGCCGGTGTGCCCGCAGCCTCTTTTTTTCCGACCGGAGCAAGGACGATGTTAAGCTGATCGGGCGATACATTGGAAATGTTGATTCCAAAAGAATCAAATGATTGTAACATCAAGGATTCCGCAAGCGTATTTATTTTATCTCGATATTCGACAATCAGGGTTGTTTCATTTGATTTCATTTCACTGCTGCGGATTTCTCCGACATTTTTCAGACTGCTCAAGGCTTTGCGGAACTTCACAAAATTGGATAGGGTGCGGGTACCCTCCACCACAATTTTAATGATGGATTGTTCATTTTCTTTTTTAGAATATGAGGAAATGAGTTGAACAGCCAGGTCTTCACCAGCAAGGGATGCAGACTGAGATATCGCGTCAAGACCACCGGAATTTTCATCTGTGTTTATGGTGTTTGCGGTTTGAAATGTTTTTCCGATTTCACTCTCTTTGGATATATTTATGGCTCTGGCCATGAGCGTTCCCTTGAAAGAATGACTATCCTTTCCCATGGTATTGGATGTCTGCTCAGCAAACGAGCGGCCGACGATTGCAATATCCGCCTGTACCAGTTTCGCAAGTCTGATAATTGTATTGTGATCCGGCTCCGGAGTATTCAGAACAAGATCTTTTGCTTCAAAAAGGGTTGTTGAACTGGGATGGCTCTTAACAACAAATCCTTTCCGGGTGAATATTTCGGACAGGATGGTTTCCGCTTTATTCTCCAATTCCGGAGACTGGATATCCCACCAGTAGTGAGGCTGGATGTCCCCTGTATTTTGTTGTGAGATCAAAAAGAGAACTTTTGGTTTTTTGGTTTCGCTGGACAGAATTCCAATCTCCAATAATTGTTGTTTTATTTTATTGGCTGAAATTTTTGCCTGAACCAAAACCCGGTATCGGTTTTCATATTTTGTTTCAGCCAGAACCCGGTAGTCGTTTATGAAACTGTCCGTATGGGTAAAGAGGATTTCATTTGCGGATTGGAAATTGGATACAAGAGTATCGGATGGTGCCAAATCCGACATCACAATTCCGATGGCCGTGATCAGACTCTCGGATATTGCATTTTCCCGTGCTTTTGCAACGTTATTTTGGACAATGAGCCCGGTTCCAGTGACAACAATGGTTTTCAAGTCCGGTGACGGTTCTATCGAGAAGCTGGTCTTACTGGATAATAAAACAAGGGCAAGCATGAAAAATGTCAGGAATATTTTTTTTTTGGAAAAGAAAGACATATGATTCAACTTCCTCCATCATGAGCGTCCAATGATTCAGAATCGCGCTGTAACATCAGAGATTTCGATTTATTGTGTAATCCGCCAGCATCAGCAGCAGATCCTTTGTTTTGGATGGAGCAAAAATGGAAAGCGTATCCTTGGCCTCATCCACATGTTTTGCAGCTCGATCGATTGTATATCGAATCCCGCCATAAGTATCAAGCAGCCTTTTCAAGGTGTTAAACTCATTATCCGAAAAATCGGGATTTTGAATAATTTTTTTGATCGTTTCCTGATCTGTTTTATCTGCGTTTTTCAGGGTGTAAATCAGGGGCAGCGTCATCTTTCCCTCCCGTAAATCCGCACCAATGGTTTTACCCAATGTTTCCGTGTCAGAGGTGTAATCCAGCAGGTCATCTGCCATTTGAAATGCAAAACCCAGGTTCAGGCCAAAAGCAGTGAGTGCTTTTTCTTTTTCCGGAGAGGCTTCGGCAATCAGCGCGCCTGTCCGGCAGGCACCCTGGATGAGGGATGCGGTTTTTCGTCGGATCACCTCTTTGTATTCCATTTCCGTAAGAGCTATGCTTCCTTTGTTCAGCAATTGATGAATTTCACCCTGAGCCATATCCTCCGTGACCTCTCCAATGGCCTGGATCACTTCTATTTTATTGGTTTTTGCTGCAATGGAAAGGGAACGTGCCAGAAGAAAATCACCCACGAGGACGGCAATGGCACTTCCCCAGATGGAATTTGCAACCGGTTTTCCCCGCCGAAGTGTTGCTTCATCCACAATATCGTCATGCAGCAGGGTTGCAGTGTGGAGATATTCAAAAATCACGGAAAAAGTTTTGTCATAGGTTCCTGAATATCCGCAGATTCTGGCCGATAGAACCATCAAAAGAGGACGAAATCGCTTGCCTCCGCTGAAAAGTATATGGCCGGCAGCCTGGGAAATCAGATCAAGATAGGTGTTCAGATTTTTTTTCAGCGCAGTTTCAATTTCTGCAAGGTCATTGGCCGCAGTTTCAAGAATGGTCTGTTTTAACTGACTCATACGGGTTCTCCTGAAAGATCATATTCAAATGAATTTTTGATTCTTGTTTGGACAAAGTCGCCTAATTTTAAGTTCCGGGAGGAAACAAAGGTGATTCCGTCCACCTCGGGTGCCTGGAAGAATGTCCGTCCGATAAAAACATTGTCTGATTCCCGGCTTTCAATCAGCACCGGATAGGTTTTGTCAATATGTTCCTGATTGTTGGCGGCAGAGATGACCGCCTGCTGGTTCATGAGAAGATCCTGTCGTTGGTTTGCAGTGTGTTCATCAACCGGCAGGGGCAACTTATGTGATGGAAGATCATTTGAATCGGAATAGGTAAAAACCCCCAGGTGGTCAAATCGGATTTCCTGGATAAAATCCATTAAAATGGAAAAATCTTTTTCCGTTTCTCCTGGAAAACCCGTGATGATCGTTGTCCGAAGTGCAGCATCCGGTATGGTGGTCCGGATGGTATCATACAGTTTTCGTAAATCATCTAAGGAATAGTTACGTCCCATTTTTTTCAATATTCGATTGCTCGCATGCTGGATGGGAATATCAAAATAGGAACAGATATTCGGATGTCTGGCAATGGTTTTCATAACATTTTCATCAATGCTTTCCGGATGGCCATACAGGAATCTCAACCAGATATCTTCCGAGATTTCAGAGAGTTGTGTTAGAAGAACGGCGAGGTTTGATGGCGGAAACAGATCTTTTCCATAATAGGTTGTATCCTGTGCAACCAGGGTCAGTTCCTTGACACCGGACTGCACAAGAAGCCGGGCTTCATGAAGGATATCATTTGCCGGTCTGCTCCGATGCTTTCCCCGCAGTCTGGGGATAATGCAATAGGTGCAGTGTCTGCTGCATCCTTCTGCAATTTTTACATAGGCGGTTGTGTCTGAGGTACTGATTCTCGGAACATCTGTTTCGGGAAAAGAGGCTTTTTCAGGATTCGGCAGAAGGCAGATCTGTTTATTCCTGGCAGGATGACGTTCAAGAATATGGGCAACCTGATCATACGCACCGGTTCCTAAAAAAAAATCTACTTCAGGAAGCGTTTCAGCAAGTTCCTCCCGGAATCGTTCCGGAAGACACCCGGCTACCAGAAGCTGTTTGCAGTTGCCATTTTTTTTGAATTTTGCAAGTTCAAGGATGGTATCAATGGACTCGTTTATCGCATCAGATATAAAACTGCATGTATTGATAATGATTGCATCTGCCTCTGATGGTTCCTGAGTGATATCCCAACCGCTTTTTACCAGATGTCCGAGCATGGTTTCACTGTCCACAAGATTTCGGGCACAACCTAGACTAGCCAGATGTAACTTCATCTTTCAATCCTTTACCATGCGATATTGTTGGTTTAAAAATGCTGTGCATTCTCATCTCTTTATCAAAACCAGGAAGCGAATTTTCCAATCTCTGTTGATGAAATCGCTTTCAGAAAAGTAAATACAGCAATTTGGAAAACAAAGAAAGCCAAAATCAGATGAGGTTTATGATGCGGAATGTTTGACTTCCCCTTAAATATTTTCTATTTTAAGGAACATGTAGAGTACACCATGGTTTTCTTCCACTTGCAAATAAAAATAATGAAATAAAATAGGGGTTTAGTAAAATGATCCGAATCAATGAACATTATTTGAAGTTACAGGCATCCTATCTGTTTTCAGATATTGCCCGACGCATATCGTCATTTCAAAAGAATAATCCGGAACGGGAGATCGTAAAGCTTGGTATCGGGGATGTGACACGCCCTCTTCCGGAAGCCTGCATTGAAGCGTTCCATGCTGCGGTGGATGAGATGGGCATGGAGAGCACATTCAAGGGGTATGGGCCGGAACAGGGGTATGGTTTTTTAAGAGAAAAGATTGCTGAGCATGACTTTCAGAAAAGAGGAGCAAATATCACGGCAGATGAAATTTTTATCAGCGATGGCGCAAAGTGTGATACCGGAAATATTCAGGAGATATTTGCAGCCGATATTTCCATCGCGATTCCGGATCCGGTTTATCCGGTTTATCTGGATACCAATGTGATGGCTGGTCGTACCGGAATATGTAAAGACGGAAGGTATGAGAACATCCTGTATCTGGATGGAACAACAGAAAACGGATTTATTCCGGATCTTCCTGAAAGACCGGCTGATTTGATCTATCTTTGCTTTCCAAACAATCCAACCGGGGCGGTTGCCACCAAAGGAATTCTGGCCAGATGGGTGGAATATGCACGGGAAAACAAGGCGGTGATTCTGTTCGATGCTGCATATGAGGCTTTTATCCGGGATGAAGAGATTCCCCATTCCATTTTTGAAATCGATGGAGCCAGAGAGGTTGCCATCGAGTTCAGGAGCTATTCCAAAACAGCAGGTTTCACGGGAACCCGATGTGCTTACACGGTCGTACCCAAAACATGCATGGCTTATACAAGCGGAGGGGAGAAACATTCTCTTCATTCCCTCTGGAACCGTCGCCATTCAACCAAGTTCAACGGTGTATCCTATCCGGTTCAAAAAGCTGCGGAAGCTGTCTACAGTGAGGAGGGCAGCGTTCAGGTAAAGGTGCTGATCGATTATTACCTGGAAAACGCAAAATTGATCCGGAAAGAGATGACCGATCTTGGGTATTCCTGTGTTGGCGGAATCAATTCCCCTTACATCTGGATCAACGGCAAAACCGATTCCTGGAAATTTTTTGATCTTCTGCTGAATAAAGCCGGTGTTGTCTGTACACCGGGTGCGGGATTTGGAAGATGCGGAGAAGGATTTATCCGGATAAGCGCATTCAACAGCCTTGAAAATGTTCAGTTAGCAATGGAAAGAATCCGTAAGGCCGTATGAGCATAAGATGCTATAATTGTGAGATTAATTGTTACTAATTGTGAAATATTTTTCACAATTTTAGAACAATGAAAGGAGGTTGTAAAGAATAACAATTTGATATTATGATTGATATTTGTTTTTTCATCATTGCATGCTTTTTGCAGAGCTGGAGAGCAACTGCTTGATACTCAAGAAATAGAATGTTGGATGTTTGAATGTTGTAATGATACCTGATTATTGGATGTTAACCAAACAGCAGGGGGAAATTTTGAAAACAGAAAACTCATTGAGCGGCAGAATCGCATTGCATGGAGAAATTGCTGAAATCAAAAGAATTTATTCAGCAATTGAAACTTCTTTAAAACATCAGGAAACTTCCTGTCTTGTAATTACCAGCAGTATTTCCGGTGAAGGTAAAACCACAATGGTCGCCGGGATTGCTGCGTTCGCTGCAAAACAACAAGGAGAACGCGTGCTGGCAATGGATTTGAATTGGTATTCTCCTGCGTTGCATACCTTTTTTGGTGCAGAAATAAGTCATTCTTTTAATCGGTTGAGAAATTTTGACTCGATTCTTGATGTTGTGAAACCATCTGGTCTGGAGAATCTGGATATCTTTCCGGCTGTCCGATCCAATTCTGACAATGATAATATTTCATTTGGTGAATCCGAATCCATTGCCGGCAGGCTGATACAGATGGCCCGCAAAGAGTATTCATTTGTCATTGTTGATACCTCGGCAATATATCCACCCAACCGAAGAATGATTGATCCGGCTATTATTTCAAAGGAGGCGGATGGAGTGGCGGTTGTTGCCCTTGTCAACTCAACACCACGAGAGGATATCAAGCGGGCAATGAAAATACTGGATACTGCAGGTGCAAATATTATTGGCATGATTGCGAATCAGTGGAAAAATTCGATGGTGTGATCCATCTATCTATTGTCATCCGTGTACAGGGAGGTCCCATGTTTTTTCATATGAAGCGTTATTATTATGGTTTATTAAAATATCGATCATGGTTATGGCTGGCACTTTTTCCGCCATTGATTTTTTTGGTTATTTCCTCAATAACACCCAATCAATTTTTAATCACACAGGATATCCGTGCTTCAAATGATGTTCCGGTTGCATTAATGACATCACCGGTAGGTTATATATCCATGCAGGAGCTGTTATCCCGTCCGGAAACCCTGTTTCAAAACAAGGTATCCGTCAGGGCTTTATATGGTCAACTTTATTCTGATATTGATTATTATCGGACAGATCCCCAGTTCCGGGTGCTGTTTGAGGCAGTGAAGAATAATATGCTTCTTGTCAAAAACAGCAAGGATAAGGTTCAGGTTGTATATCAGGGGCCGGAAAAAGAAAAAGGACTCCTGATGGTGGAGTTTTATTCGGATCGTTTGATTCAAAGTCTATCTGAGGGAATCAGACGCAGCAAAGCAAAGGAGCCTTCTATCGTCCAGATGGCGGGAGTGGCAAAGGTTAAGGAAAAGCGGATTATTTTTGAAAAAATCCGCATGTGGCAATTATTTGAGATTGTGATCATATCGGTGATCGGTGTCATGATGTTATGTGGTATTCTGGAGTACAGGGACTCTTCATTTAAATCGGAGCGGCAGATGGCCAGATATCTGGAGGTTCCGATTCTGGGGTCAATTCCGGATCTTCATAAAGTATATTCTTCCATGGAGAGATAAGATGGATCTTCCGGAAGTTTATTCGAGATTGGGGTATTGCAAAGAGTTCAGGGAACTGTTGGTGTGCATGTCGGACAAGGCGGTGTATCATGAAGTATCAAGTTAGATTATTTATAAAATGGAATCAACTCAGAAATCCAATTTTTTGTTACGGTTGGCCTCTGCTTTTTGCCTTTGTGCTGCTGATTATGGGTTCGACAGTTGCCCAGGCAAAAGAGATCACGTTGTCCTGGGCGCAGAACCAGGATACTGTGGATGGATATAAAATTTACAGCCGTTTTCCGAATGAAACATATGATTATAAAAATCCTTTCATGATTATTCCATCTTCTGAATGTAATTCAGAGAGTTGTTCCGTATTGGTTAAGGTACCGGATAATTCAGATGTTTATTTTGTTGTTCGAGCCTATCTGGAGACCGGGCTGGAAAGTCTGGATTCCAATGAAACCCTGTATAGTGGAACAAAAATCACACTGCCGTCAGAAATTTTTCTTTCATGGTCGCCGAACAAAGATGTTGTTGAAGGATATCGGATTTATCGGCGGGTATCAGACGGGAAGTATGATTACAGCAGTCCCGTTGCCTCTGTGCCATCATCCAATTGCTCGCCGGATAAGTGTTCAACCGTGCTGAATCTTGACGAATATAAGGATTATTATTTTGTTGTACGGGCGTATTCCGGAGCGAAGGTTGAAAGCCAGGATTCAAATGAAGTATTTTTTGACGCAGAACAGCTCGCTCAGGAAATCGCAGGCCCGGTAAGTGAGGAGAAGGAAATCACAGTCCCGGCAAGCGAGGCGGAAGTAAAAACCAGTATGGTGCTGGGAGCTGTTTCCGGAATGTCCGAATCGTTATCTAAAATTACCCAGACGATTACTGGGGAGAATATCTCGCCAGCAGTAGAAAAAACAACAACTGAAGATCGTGATCTGCATCCAGCCGTTGAAGTGTTTAACAATCAGTATCAGCATCAGAAATGGATAGAGATCATGTGGAACGAATATATGGTAGCCAATGGAGAGGCAAGGGTTGCCATGGGAGATATCGATGGGGATAAAAAGGATGAAATCATTATCGGCCTGGGTCCGGATCATGACCCGGCAATCCCAGGGGGAATGTTTCAGGTTTTGAATGATGACTATTCCTCTTTGGCATGGGGGCAGATCAAGTGGGATGACTATAATTCGTTAAATGGAGAGAGCTTTCCAGCCTGCGGAGATATTGACGGTGACGGGATTGATGAAATTTTGATGGGACTGGGAGAAGGCGGCCAGGGAAAAGTTGAGGTATTCAATTATCGTTCAGGAGTTCTCCATCATAAAGATTGGGTTCAGGTTGATTGGCCGGATTACAATCAATACTTCGGAAAGACCCGGCCGACCTGCGGAGATATTGATCAGGACGGGAAGGATGAGGTTGTTATTGGGCTTGGTTCCAATCAATCAGATCCGGAGATGCCGGCAGGACTTTTTCAGATACTGGATGATAATTTTTCCAGTCTGGCATGGGGAGAGGTGGACTGGCCTGACTATAACCGTCTTAACGGTGAAACCTATCCCAGTTGTGCCAACCTTAATGGAGAAGGTGACAACCTGATTGTGGTTGGGCTTGGAGCCAATGGAGAAGGCAGGATGGAAGTTTTCCAGTTCAAAGATGGCGCGGCATCCCATAAAGAATGGATCACGATTGATTGGGATGTATATAACAAGACTGTCGGAGAAACCCGCCCGGTTTGCGGTGATGTTGATGGGGATGGGAAGGATGAAATCATTGTAGGGCTGGCATCCAATCTGGATGATCCGCAGATCCCAGGAGGTCTTTTCCCAATATTGGACAGTGATTATTCCCATCTGGCCTGGTCTGAAATCGAATGGGATGAGTATAACAAGGGGAATGGTGAGAGTCTTCCGGCTATCGGTGATACAAATGCAGATCATAAAGATGAGATCATGATCGGACTGGGTGTCCGAAGTGCATTTGCCGAAAGTCAAAGTCAAAGCCAAAGCCAAACGGTAGGGGAGATTCCAAGTACAGCCAGTTCTACCGAAGGAGGCGGCGGCGGCGGTTGCTTTATTGCCAGTGTTGCGAATCTGTAAACCAATAAAATTGCATATTAGATGCCCGGGAAATTCCTTTCTCCCAGAAGTATCCGGTGTGCAATAAAAGCCGCTTTGCCAAAATAAAGATCGGCAGTAGCGACAAAATCATTTTTGCTCCAAGGTTTAATATAGGAAACCATTCTGCTGTTCTGATCAAAAGTCAGGCCGGAAAGATTCCTGATCTGTTTCTGTTGATCGGAAAATAGATCCAGAATATCCTGGATGTGAAACTCCAGGATCGCAAAAATCTCTTCCTGCTGAAGTACGAGTTGTTCAATCCGTAAATCAGATAAAAAAAAGGAGACATCCTGAACCTCATGGTCAAAGATGTTTTTTTCCGGGAATTCTTGGGCAGCGATCCGATATCCTCGGATGGGAATAAATTCTCCTGGATAATGATTGATATCAATTGCAATCTCTTCTAATGCCTCGCGTTGGATTGCCTC